>NZ_JBSGTX010000028.1:62700-97080 GCF_053607625.1 Streptomyces sp. NPDC055103 | reverse complement strand
GAGCCGGTCCGCGACGGCGGCGGCCTCGGCTTGCCAGGCGTCCACGCGCTGCTGGAGGGCGCGGCGTTCGGCCTCGCCGACGAGGGCGCCGCGGGCCTCGGCCGGGGTGGCGAAGCCCGCGCGGTAGGCGGCGTCGGCGAGGCGGTCGTCGGCCTCCTTGAGCTGCTGGGCGGCCAGCTCGGCGGAGCGCACGGTCGCGGCGGCCTCGACCAGGACGGCGATCTTCCGCTCCAGGCGCGTGGCGTGCTCGGCCACGCTGCCGAACGCGCCGCGTCCGCGGACGAGTTCCTCGTCGAGCGTGGCCTGCTCGCCCTCCAGGGCTTCGCGGCGCGAGGTGCGCGCGGCGACCCGCCGCTCGGCCTCCCGCTGCGCGGCGACCCGCTCCTCGTACTCCCGCTCGGCCCGCGCGAGCGCCTCCCGGGCGGCGTGCGTCTGCCCGGCGAGCGCGTGCGCCTGGGCATGCAGCCGGGTCAACTCCTCGACTTCCCGATCGAGTTCGTCGACGGCGGGGTCGCGGGCGGGGTCTCCGGCGGGTGCGGGCGTAGTTGTGGGCGTGGTCGCGGCCATGGCCGTTGTCGTGGCGGTGGCCGTGGCTCCGGATGCGTCGGCTGCCGGCAGGACCTCCGCGCGGGCCGCGGTCCAGGCCTCCCGGGTGACGGCGAGATCGCGTTCGGCGGCGGTACGGGACGCGTCGGCCCGGGTGTAGGCCGCGTAGGCGGCGTCCTCCGTGGCGCGGTCGACGTGGTCGGCGGTGGTGCGGGCGGGGGCGGGGTGGGCGGTGGAGCCGCAGACCTGGCAGGCGTCGCCCTCGGTGAGCGTGGCGGCGAGTTCGGCGGCGATCCCCCGCAGACGGCGGGACTTGACGTCCAGCCAGGCCTCGTGGGCGGTGTTCCGGTGCTCGCGGGCGTCCGTGAACCGCGCCTCGGCGGTCGCGACGTCCCGCTCAAGGGCGTCGCGGCGGCGGGCCGCTGCGAGGCGGCGGCGGGCGGGCTCCAGGCGGCCGGCGAGGTGCTCGGCGCGGGCCGCGGCGTCCGTCGCGGCCTCGACGCGTTCGGCGAGGGCGGTGCGGCGCGGTTCCCAGTCGGCGAGCCAGTGGGCCGCGTCCTGGAGGGCGTCCTCGTCGGCGCGTGCCTCGCGCGCGAGCGCGCCGCGCTCCTCGGCGAGAGCGGCGGCGCGGCGCTCCGCGCGGCGGGCCGCGTCGAGGCCGCCGAGCTCCCCGCGCAGCCGGTGTTCGAGGGCGGAGAGGTGCTCGGCGCCCTGGTCGGCGAGGTCGGGGGGCAGCTGGGCGCGGGAGCGGGCACGCGCCGCGTGGGCGGTGGCGTGCGCGCGCTCGGCCTCCTCGCGCAGGTCCAGCGCGGGCGCGACGCGCTCGGCTTTGAGGGACCGGTCGAGGGCGGTCTGGTACTGGTCGCGCTCGGGCTCGCGGGCGATGAGCAGTTCGCGGCGCCTGAGCGCGTCGGCGTGCCGGGCCTGGCGGTCGGCGAGCTCCTTCTCGGCGTCGAGGGCCGTGCGGGCGGCGGCCTGTCCGTGCTCGGCGGCGGCGAACCGTACGCCGGCGATGTCGACGGCCTCGCGGGCCTCGGTGCGCGCGACGGCGGCCCACCCCAGGACGGACTCGGCGAGGCCGGGGTCGCCGGGGCGTCCCTCGACGGGGGTGCGGGCGGCGTCGAGGCCGCCGGCGGCCTGCGTCATGCGGTGGGCGAGCGCGAGGAGCCGCTCGTCCCCGTCCCGTACCTGCTGCTCAGCGGCGCGCCGGAGGTCTGCGAGGCGTTCCTCGACGGCGGCGAAGCGGCGGGTGTCGAAGAGGCGGCCGAGGAGCTTGCCGCGGGCCTCGGCATCGGCGCGCAGGAACTTCGCGAAGTCGCCCTGCGGGAGGAGGACGACCTGGCAGAACTGCTCGCGGCTCATGCCGACGAGCTGGGTGATCTCCTCGCCGATCTCCTGGTGGGAGCGGCTGAGTCCGGCCCACTCGCCGGTGGCGGGGTCGTACTCGCGCAGCCAGGTCTGGGCCTTCTCGGTGGTGAAGCCGGGCGCGCCGCGCTTCTTGGGCCGCTGCTGGGCGGGGCGGCGGGTGATCTCCAGGCGCCGCTCCCCCACGGTCAGTTCGAGGAGGACCTCGGTGGACGTGCCGACGGTGGCGTGGTCGCTGCGCAGGGAGGTGCCGGGGCTCTGGCGGACGCCGGGCACGCTGCCGTACAGCGCGAAGCAGACGGCGTCGAGGACGGAGGTCTTCCCGGCGCCGGTCGGTCCGTGGAGGAGGAAGAGCCCGGCGGAGGAGAGGGTGTCGAAGTCGACCGTCTGCGTGGTGCCGAAGGGCCCGAACGCGGTGATCTCCAGGCGGTGCAGCCTCACCGTCCCACCTCACGCTCGGCCGAGTCGACCCGTACATCGTCGAAGGCGCCGTACAGCACCGTCCGCTCTGGTCCGTCGAGCCCCGCGCCGCCGCGTACGTGGGCCACGAAGTCCTCCGCGATCTGCTGGTCGGTCCGGTCCCGGAGGCGCTGGGCGTAGGAGGCGTCGAGGTCGTCGCCGGTCCGCTCGGGGTCGAAGACGAGGTTCAGGGTGTGCGGGAAGCGCTCGGCGAGCCGGGCCATGGGCTCGGTGGGACGTACGGGGTCGGTGAGGGTGGCCTCGACCCAGGACTGCTCGTGGGGCGCGAGCGCGGGGTCGGCGAGGAGGTCGTCGAGGCGCCCCCGGATCCGGGCGAGGGGGCGCGGGACGGGGCAGTCGATCCGCTCGGCGGTGCGGACGGCGCCGTCGGCACCGCCGGGGCCCAGGTCGATGAGCCACATCGTCTTGCGGTGGTCGGCCTCGGAGAAGGAGTACGCGAGCGGGGAACCGGAGTAGCGGACGCGCGGGGTGAGGGTCTGGCTGCCGTGGAGGTGGCCGAGGGCGACGTAGTCGACGCCGTCGAAGACGCCCGCGGGGACGGCGGCGACGCCGCCGACGGTGATGTCCCGCTCGCTGTCGCTGGGCGCGCCGCCCGCCACGAAGGCGTGGGCGAGGACGACGGAGCGGATGCCTGCGGGCCGGCCCGCGAGGTCGGCGCGGACCCGGTCCATGGCGGCGGCGAGCACGGCCTCGTGGCCGCCCTTGGCGGCGCCGAGCTGTTCGCGCACGAGGGCCGGTTCGAGGTACGGCAGACCGTAGAGGGCGACGTCGCCGTGGGCGTCGGTGAGGACGACGGGGGTGCCGATGCCGGCCGGGTCGGTACGGAGGTGGATGCCGGCCCGCTCGATGAGCCCCGCGCCGACGCCGAGACGGCGGGCCGAGTCGTGGTTGCCGGAGATCATGACGGTCGGCACCCCGGCCTCGGCGAGGCGGTGCAGGGCCGTGTCGAAGAGCTCGACGGCGGGCAGCGGCGGTACGGCCCGGTCGTAGACGTCCCCGGCGACGAGGACGGCGTCCACCTGGTGCGCGTGGACGGTCGCGACGAGGTGGTCGAGGAACGCGGCCTGGGCTTCGAGGAGCGCGACGCGGTGGAAGGACCGGCCGAGGTGCCAGTCCGAGGTGTGCAGGAGCCTCACGATGCCGTCCCACCCCGCATGTGTGCCGCTCCTCGCCGCCGGTTCCCTGTCGTGTGCGCCCTCCACGCTATCCCGGCGCGGGGTGTGGAGAGGGCCGTACGCGATTCCGTCCGGCGGCGGGCGGTGACGGGGAACGGGTGCGTGTCCGGGGGCGGGCGCGCTCAGGCCTCGCCGTACGCCTCCCCGCCCAGGTCGAGGAGGGCCGTGCCCGCGGTGCTGTCGGCGAGCCAGGCCCGGAAGGCGGGGACGTCGCTGTCGGGGAGGCCGATCTCGATCGTGACGGCCTCGGTGTACCGCACGCCCCGGACGGCTCGGCCGGTCGCCCGCAGGTCATTCTCCAGCTTGCCGGCGCGCTGGTGGTCGACGGTGACGGTCGCGAGCCGGAAGCGCTGCCGGGTCACCGTGCCGAGCTCGTCGAGGGCCTCGCCGACCACGCCGCCGTAGGCGCGGATGAGACCGCCCGCGCCGAGTTTCACCCCGCCGTAGTAGCGGGTGACGACGGCGACGACGTAACGCATCTCACGGCGCAGGAGCATCTGGAGCATCGGGACGCCCGCCGTGCCGCCGGGCTCGCCGTCGTCGCTCGCCTTCTGCACGGAGGCGTCGGCGCCCAGGACGTACGCGAAGCAGTTGTGCGTGGCGGTGGGGTGCTCCTTGCGGACGCGCGCGACGAACTCCTGCGCCTCCCGCTCGTCGGCGACGGGGCCGAGCGCGCAGAGGAAGCGCGAGCGGTTGATCTCGGTCTCGTGGACACCCTCGCGGGCGAGGGTGCGGTACTGCTCCTGCATCCGGCCAGCCTACGTTCCGTCCGTCTCGAACTCCCCGGCGGCCGGTTCGGGGGCGTCCGCGAGGCCCGCGTACGGCAGCGCGCGCAGCGCGAGGGCCCAGCCGAGGCGGGCCTCGCCGGACTCGCTGGAGCGGCCGGTGAGCTCGGCGATGCGGCCGATGCGGTTGAGGACGGTGTTGCGGTGGCAGTAGAGGAGCTCGGCGGCCCGGGCGGCCGAGCAGCCGTGGTCGAGCCAGACCCGGAGGGTGGTGAGGAGCGCGGCCCGCTCCCCGCCGGTGGCGAGGACGGGCCCGAGGTGGACGGTGACGATCCGCTCGGCGATGTCGGCGCGCCCGCTGAGGAGCACCTGAGCGAGCCGGTCGTCGAAGGCGGCGACCTCCCCGCTGCCCGCCGGGAGGGTGCGGAGGGTCTGCTCGGCCAGCCGCAGGGCGCGGCCCGCGTGGGAGAGCCGCTCGAACTCCGGGGAGATCCCGGCGGTGGCGCCGGTCAGCTCCCGCAGGACGTCGAGGAGGGCGCGCGCGGCCGGGTCGGCGGAGCCCCGGGGACCGGCCGGGGCCCGGCCGGCGGGGGTGTCGCGACGGGGCAGCCGGACGATCCCGGCGTAGCGGCCGGAGCGGGGCCGCCAGAACGACCACATCCCCTGGGCCTCCAGGACGGGCGCCGGGTGCGGCGGGGCGGCCGGGTCCTGGGCGGCGACCACGACGACGTACCGGTCGTACGCGGGGACGCCGAGCGCGGCGGCCGCGGCGGAGGCGACGGCGGGGTCGTCGGCGCGGCCGTCGAGCAGCGCCTCGAAGAGGGCGACGCGCCGGGTGTCCTGGCGGCTCTGGAGCTCCAGCTGGGCGAGCCGGTACTCGTCGGCCATCGCGACGGAGTAGCGGTCGATCGTCTCCCAGACGCCGCCCGCCATGTCGAGCTCGACGTCCCGGCTGTCGGCCTCGCGGCCGGTCCGGGCTCTGAGGTGCTCGGCCATGACCTGCCAGAGGACCCGGCCGCCGCGGCGGTAGGCCTGGAGGACGGTGTCGAGGGGGACGCCCTGCTCGGCGCGGCGGCGGCCGGTCTCACGGGCCGCCCGCTCGAAGTCGCCGCCGGTCGGTGCGAGGCCGCCGAAGTCCTCCAGGGCGCGCAGCAGGTTGTCGCGGCAGATCTCCCAGAGGTCGTCGCGGGTGACGGGGGCGTCGGACGCGTACGTGCCGGAGTGGGCGCGGATGTCGTCGACGGCCCGGTCGGTGAGGCGGTCGATGTCGGAGAGCATCGTCGAGGAGAGCGCGCGCCGGAGCACCCCGGACCCGGCGTCGGACCCCAGGGGCGTGTGGGCTCCGCCGGAGCGGGGGAAGGCGGGGCGGGGGGTGTCCGCCCGGTCATGGCGGTCCGGGCGGAGGGAGTTCGGGCGGTCCGGGCGCGGAAAGTCCGGGCGCTGGGCGTCCAGCCGGTCCGGACGTGCGGCGTTCGTGCCGTCCCGGTCTACGGCGGCCGGGCGCTGGGCGTCCGGGCGCGCGGCCGTCGCGCGGGGTTCGCCGCCGGGGCGGGGGGCGGCCGGGCTGTGCGTCATGGCTCGCACCGTAGCCCCGGGATGTGGCGAATGCCACGGGTCGCGCGCGGCAGCGGGGCCTCTGCCCACCTCGGCAGGGCACATGGTGGGCACCTGCACATGGCATCCGGGCGGTGCTGCGGCGGATTCTGTGCCGTGTCACCCGATCGTCAACGCGCTGTCAAGTCCGCGTCTCTGGAGCGTGTCATGTCACTGAGCGTCGCCGGTGTGCTGGGCGAGTCCGCCCGCCACTTCCCCGACCGGATCGCGGTCGTCGAGGGCGCGGCCCGGCTCACCTACCGCGAGCTGTGGACGGAGGCGCTGCGCTGCGCCGCGGGGCTGCGGGACGCGGGCCTGAAGCCGGGCGACCGGCTGGCCGTACTGCTGCCGAACACCACCGAGTTCCTGCGCGTGTACTACGGCGCGCTCGCGGCCGGCGTGACCGTCGTCCCCGTGCACGCGCTGCTCGTCGCCGACGAGGTGCGGTACGTCCTGGAGCACAGCGGCGCGGTGGGCGTCGTGAGCGGCGGACCGCTGTGGGCGGTGGCCGACGAGGCCGCGCGGGCGGCCGGCGTGCGCGCCTTCCAGGGGGCGCCCTCGGCGGCCGAGCCGCTGCCCGCGGCGGAGCCGGCCGATCCCTCGGACGTCGCCGTGATCCTCTACACGAGCGGGACGACGGGCCGCCCCAAGGGAGCCCTGCTGACCCATCTCAACATCGTCATGAACGCCTCCGTGACCTCGCAGGACCTCCTCGGCCTCGGCGCGGACGACGTGGTCCTCGGCTGTCTGCCGCTGTTCCACAGCTACGGCCAGACCTGCGCGATGAACGGGACCCTGCGCCAGGGCGCGACGCTCGTGCTGATGCCCCGTTTCAGCGGCCCGGCGGCCCTGGAGGTGCTGGCCGACGAGGGCGTGACGGTCTTCATGGGGGTGCCGACGATGTACCACGCGCTCGTGGAGGCCGCCGCGGTCTCCGACCGGCGCCCGACGGCCCTGCGCGCCGCGGTCTCGGGCGGTGCGGCCCTGCCGGTCGCCGTCCTGGAGCGCTTCGAGGAGGCGTTCCGTACGCGGGTCCTGGAGGGGTACGGCCTGACGGAGACGTCGCCGGTCGCGACCTTCAACCAGCCGCACATCGGGCGGCGCCCGGGCACGGTCGGGCACCCGGTGTGGGGCGTCGAGGTGGGGATCGCGGACGCGGCCGTCGAGCGGGAGGTCCTGCTGCTCGCGGACGGCGAGGTCGGCGAGGTCGTGGTGCGCGGGCACAACGTCTTCGCGGGCTACCTGAACGACGCGGAGGCGACGGCGGCGGCGGTCGTGGACGGCTGGTTCCGTACGGGCGACCTGGGCGTACGGGACGAGGACGGCTTCCTGCGGATCGTGGACCGGAAGAAGGACCTGGTGATCCGGGGCGGCTTCAACATCTACCCGCGCGAGGTCGAGGAGGTGCTCGTGCGCCACCCGTCGGTCTCGGAGGTCGCGGTGATCGGCGTCCCCGACGAGGCGAAGGGCGAGGAGGTGTGCGCGGTGGTGGTACGCCGGGACGGCGCCGCCCCGCTCTCGGAGGAGGAGCTCGTGGAGTGGTCGCGCGAGCGCCTCGGCCGCCACAAGTACCCCCGGATCGTGCGTTTCGTCGACGCGCTGCCGCTCGGCCCGACGGGCAAGGTCCTCAAGCGCGCGCTGGTGCCGGGTCCGTAAGCATCGCGGCCGCCGTAGCACTGTGACTGCGGTATCCGCCGTAACCGGCTCACCCCGGGGGAAACCCCCGGAGCCGGCCGGCGGGACCGGGGCCTTCCTCCCGTGCGTTCCGGACGGCAGGCTGACCCCTCACCCGGACGGTGTGATCACCGTCGACCCGAGGAAGGGCTGAATCGATGGCGGAGAACGCTTCGGACGTTGCGGAGCGGGTGCAGGACGGCCCTGATGCCCTCGTCCTGGGCGGGGCGCTGCGCGGCACCCTGAAGGACGGCGTGGCCGCCTTCCTCGGTGTCCCCTACGCGCAGGCCCCCTTCGGGGCGCTGCGCTTCCGCGCGCCGGTACCGGCCGCGCCCTGGGACGGGGTGCGGGAGGCCACGGCCTTCGGGCCGACGGCGCCGAAGCGTCCGTACGCCCCGCCGCTCGACGCGCTGCTCCCCGACCCGGACGTCGAGGGCGACGACTGCCTCAACCTCAACGTGTGGGCGCCGTGGGGTCCTTCGGGGCCGGCCGCGCCGGAGGACGGGAACGGGAAGCCCGAGGACGAGGACCGCGAAGCCGCCGGCAACCCGCGGGTCGGGCGCCGCGACGTCGGCCGCCCGGTGATGGTCTGGGTCCACGGCGGGTCGCTGATCCACGGCTCCTCGGCGGTCCCCGTCTACGACGGCACCGCCTTCGCCCGGGACGGCGTGGTCCTCGTCTCGGTCAACTACCGGCTCGGCGTCGAGGGGTTCGGCGTGTTCCCCGACGCGCCCGCCAATCTCGGGCTGCGCGACCAGATCGCCGCCCTGGCCTGGGTGCGGGAGAACATCGCGGCCTTCGGCGGGGACCCGGAGCGGGTCACCGTGTTCGGCGAGTCGGCGGGCGCGATCTCGATCGCCGCCCTGCTGGCCTCACCACTCGCGAAGGGCCTGTTCCGGCGGGCCGTGGTGCAGAGCGGCGCGCCGATCGCCCAGCCGCTCGCCACGGCCCGCCGGACCACGGAGGCGGTGGCCGCGCGGCTCAAGGTGCCGGCGACGGCGGAGGCGTTCGCGCGCGTGGACCGGGAGCGGCTGCTCACGGCGCAGACCGAGGTGACGGGCAAGGGCTCGCCGCTGTCCGGCGGGCACTCCTTCCAGATCGTCGTGGACGGCGAGGTCCTGCCGCGCGATCCGGCGGAGGCGCTCGTGGACGGCGCGTCGGCGGAGGTGGAGCTGCTGATGGGCACGACCGCCGAGGAGTACCGGCTGTGGTTCGTGCCGAGCGGGGTGACCGACCGGGTAGGGCCCTGGGTCCAGCGGCTCCTGCTCCGCAAGGCGAAGGTGCCGTCCCGTACGGCCAGGGTGTACCGCGCGGGCCGGCCGCTGGAGAAGCCGGGTGAGATCCTGGGCGCGCTCGCCACGGACAAGCTGCTGCGGATCCCGCTGAACGAGCTCGCGGACGCCCGGCTGCGCTCCGGCGCGCCCGCCGGGACGTATCTGTACGAGTTCGGCTGGCGCTCCCCCGTCCTGGATCTCGGCGCCTGTCACGCGCTCGAACTCGGCTTCGTCTTCGACACGCTGGAGCTGCCGGAGACGCGTGCGCTGACCGGCCCGGACGCTCCCCAGGAGCTGGCCACGGCGATGCACGCGGCCTGGGTGGCCTTCGCGACGACGGGCGAGCCGGGCTGGCGTCCGTGGGACCCGGCGCGTCCGGTGATGACCTTCGGGCCGGACGTACCGTCCCTGGTCGAGGCGCCGCGCGAGGCGGAGCGGCGCGCCTGGGAGGCCTGAGACCGCCAGGGGCGTCACGAAACCTTCCGGCACGCGTCGGCGAACTCGTCGCTGTCGTCGGCCCGTGCCTTCTCGGCTTCGGTCGGTCCGCGCTGGGCGAGTGCGCAGAGCCGCTCGACCGACGCGTCGGCGTCGAGGGGGACCGTGTAGGCGCGGGAGCCCTCGACGGCGGTGATCCGGTCGCCGGTGGAGTTCGGCGACAGGGTGGTGTCGTAGCGCACCCAGTAGCGGTACAGCATGTCCCTTCTCCGGGTGTCCCAGACCACCTGCTCGCCGGCCCGGGTCACGGTGTGCAGCGTGTCGCCCTTCTCGTCGAGGAAGCGGCCCAGCGCGTGGACGCCGTCGTCGGCGACGATGCCGTCCCATTCCCTGCGCTCGATGCTCCACAGGCGGACGGATCCGCCGGCGTAGTGCACCGCGAGCCGCTTTCCGTCGGGGGAGACGAGCAGACCGCGGACGGATTCGTCGTGGTCCTCCTGGGCGAACCACCGGGTGTACTCGCCTGTGGCGAAGTCCCAGGTGCCGACCTCGTCGACGGTCCGCACGACCGCCTTGCGCGTGCCGGGCAGGGCGGCGCCCCAGGTGCTCGCCGCCGCGTTGGCGAGGGCCCACTTCTCCTGCTCGGAGGGCTGGTACGTCCTGCCGTCCTGCCGTCCCGTGTCGAGGTTCCAGCGCGACATGTAGGACAGTCCCGAGATGACGGCGTGCCGGTCGTCGGCGAAGGAGGTGAGGATCCAGGACGGGGTGAGCCCGGTCGCCGGGTCGGGTCCCTTGGCGGTGAGCTCGGGCGGGGCCGGCAGTTCCAGCTCGTGTTCCCTCGTGAGGGTGTGCGTGGTGCCGGGCCCCGACGGCCCTTCGGTCAGCCGCCAGACGATCATGCTGCGCCTGTCCTCGGTGACGGTGAGGAGGCGGGATCCGTCGGGGCTGAAGGCGGTGTAGAAGCGGGCGAGCGGCTTCGGCGAGCGGGCGAAGCCCATCAGCTCACGGGTCTTCAGGTTCCACAGTCGCAGGGCGTCGCCCTTGGCGTCGAGGACCGCGAGGCGTTCGTGCTCACCGTCGGCGGTGCGGAAGCCGCCGAGCAGGACGTGGGTGTCGAAGGAGTCCGGCGGGCGGACGCGTACGGTGACGATGCTGCCGCCGGCCGAGACGGCGGCCCGCAGGGCGTCCGGCGGGCCGGTGAGGGCCACCGCGGGGAAGCCGTCCCGGCCGGTGATCCCGGCGTCCTCGGGTGCGGGGGACGGCACGTCGAACGTCCCGGGCCACCCCTTCTCCAGGTCGACGACGAGGAAGCGCATCCGGCCGAGGTCCCCGCCCATCCGGCCCACGGGGTTGACGAGGTAGCGGCCCGTGGCGTCGAGCCGGGGCACCCGGAGCGGGCAGAGCGACACCGCCGTGGTGGCGTACGACCGCTCGCGCCGCGGCTGACGGCCGAGCCGCCACACCTCGAGAGACCCCTGCGCGGTGCAGGTGACCAGGGTCCGTCCGTCGCCGCTCACGGTCGCGGTGGCGGCGGTCCTGTCGCCCCAGGGCCGATGCGGTTCGCCGGTGGCGAGGTTCCAGGTCAGCAGTCGGCCGCGCGCGTCGTCCCGGCGCGCGCCGGCGGGCACGATCCGGCCCACCACGGTGTCGTCCGCCCCGAACCACGCCTCGACCGCGTCCCAGCCCTGCGGCGGGGTGAGGGTCCCGCCGACGCGGCCGCCGTCGTCGGTACGCCACACCAGCACTCCCTCCCGGCGGATCGCCGCGAGGACCCGTCCGCCGGCACCGTCGAAGCGGAGGTCGCTCGCGGGGCGCGGGTTCCTCTTCACGGCCTCGGGCCCGCGCAGCGATACGGACCGCACCTTGGCCTCGTGGTCGAAGGACGCCGCCGCCGAGGCGTGGACTCCCAGGGAGACGACACCCCACCCGCTCGACCGTGCCATGACACGGCCGTCCGGCGAGACGGCGAACCGCGCGTTGTCGCCGGTACGGGTCCGCTGCCACGGCACGGGCCGTGCGACGGCCGCCTCGCGCAGGTCGAGCTGGGCGACGTCACCGTCGTCCAGGAGGGCGTACGCCTGCTCACCGGATGCGGCGAAGGCGATGTCCTCGACGGCGGACAGGCCCTCCATGACGATGTGCTCGACGTCCTTCATCCGCAGGTGCTGGGCGATCAGCGTCGACCGGGCCGACTGCCGGTCCTCGGTCTCGAAGGCCGCGACGGCGAACAGCGAGGAGGTGGCGAGGGACGTGCCGTCCAGCGCCGCCGCCTGCCGAGCCAGCCGGTCGGAGGTGAGCCGTCGCCGCTCCGCCTCCACGCCCGTGTAGAGGACCGCGCCCACGACCAGTCCCAGGGTGGAGACGACGGCGACGAGCGCGGTGAGGTGCCGCACCCGGCGTGCGCGGGTGGCGCTGCGCGCCGCCTCCCGGCTTCTGCGCTCGCGCAGTTCGGCACTGCGCCGGATGAACTCACGGTCGTCCGCGGTGAGTTCGTCCCCGTGTTCCGCGAGTCGCTGTTCGGCCAGGGCCAGGGCGGGATCCTCCAGCAGATGGCCGTCGGGCATGCCCTCCGCGCGCCAGCGCTGCGCGTCGTAGCGCAGGGTGCCCAGCCACTCCAGGAAGGCCCGGTCCTCGGCGAGCAGTTCGGCGAGGGGACGCCAGTGCTCGATGAGCGCCTCGTGCGCGAGCTCCACCGTCTCGTGGCCCGCCTCGTCCGCGCCGAGCACGAGGATGCGGGAATCGGCCAGTTCACGGGCCGCGGTCCACCGTTCCTCGCCCGCGTCGCTCCGGAGCAGCCTCGCACGCAGCGCCGTCCGCGTCCCGGGCGGGATCCGCACCAGTGCGCGCAGCAGGCTCGTCGCGGCCGGTGAGGGGGACTCGCCCTGTGCGGCGTCCCAGGCCGCGTCCGCCCGCTCGCCGAGGGCGCGGCCGACACCGCCGAGCCGTTCGTAGACGTCGAACCGGAGGCGTCCGTCCCGGCGCTGCTCCCACAGCGTCTCCAGCAGGAACCCGAGCAGTGGCAGAGCCCCGGGCCGTCCCACCGTGTCCTCGACGATCCGCGCCGCGAGACCGGAGCTGTACGTGACGCCGGGCACCCCGTCCAGCGGCCGCAGGACGGCGTCGGCGAGCTGACGCGCGGTCATCGGCCCGAGCTGGTGGGCGGGCGCGCCGCCGACGAGGCGGCCCAGGTCCGGATGACTGAGCATCGCGTCCTGGAAATCGGAGCGGACCACCATCAGCACTCCCGTGCCGGGGCGCGCCGCGGCCTCCAGGAGGTGGGCGACGGTGGCGCGCAGTTCGCCGTCCGGCAGGGTGAGGAGGGCCTCGGCCTGGTCGACGGCCACGACGACCCGCCGCTGTCCGCCGACCGCCGTCGGGGTGATCGGCCGGCCGGAGACGGCGCGTACGAGGACGACCTCGACGCCCCGCTCCCTGAGGCGCGGCACGACACCGGCCATGAGGAGGGAGGACTTTCCCGACCCGGAGGGCCCGGTGAGGGTGACGCAGCCGCTCGGCCCATCGGTCTCCAGGAGTCCGAGGACGGCCGCGACATCGATGTCCCTGCCGAAGAAGTCGCGGGTGTCGTCCTCGGTGAACGCGTGGAGGCCGGGGAACGGGGACCGGGGGGCCAGCAGCCCGGCGAGTGCGGGGATCTGCGCGGTGATCGTGCGGGTCGGGATGCAGAAGCTCCGGCCGCTCCCGTCGGAGGCGGTGGCCGTGACGATACCCACCACGGCCCCGGTGACCTTGTCCCACACGGCCGCACCGCTGAAGCCCGGCCGGATCGGGTCCGACGCGCCGTCCGGGGACATCTGGAGCCAGCCGACGCCGGTGCGTCCGTGGAGCGTGGCCGTGTGCCAGCCGCCTTCCGCGATGGTGTCGGGCAGCCCGTGGACGAGGGCCCGGTGGGCCATGGTCGAGGGCGGGTCGGCCATGGTGACCGGCCGCGCACCGGGCGGTACGCCGTCGAGTCGGAGGACCGCGAGGTCTCCGCGACCGTCCGCGTGCTCGGGCACCCAGTCCCGTACCCGGCCCGTGACGGCCGCCTCGTCCCGGGGGCTCTGCAGGAGCCGGACGTCCAGCGGGCCGGGCGGCCGCTCGGCATGTCCGCGCGCCAGCCCGGCCGCGTCGGTGACGACGTGGGCGCAGGTCAGGACGAGCCGCGGGGCGATCAGTACGCCGACTCCGGCGACGCCGGCCGGACCGGTGATCCGCACCGTGCCGGCGGCGAGCGCCTCCTCGGCGATCTCGTCGTGGGAGGGGGGCCGCTCGGTCATGACTCGTCCCCTTCAGGTCAGCCGGTGCGGCGCGAGAGGTCCGACCAGTTCAGGGTGACGGTGAAGTTCGCCTCGGTCCCCGTCGTCGCGATGACGACGTCGGCGCCCGCGGTGAGCGAGATGCCGAACTCCAGGCCGATCTCGTCCGGCGGGTTCTCCATCCGCGTGAACCGGGACACGAAGCTCTCCGCCACGGGCCGAACCGCGTCCAGCATCTGGTCGAGAGTGCGCGTCGCCTGGACGGCGGCGCGCGCACCGCGTCCCACCCGGGTGACCGTGTCCTCGGTCTCCCTGATCCGCACCAGAACCGGCTCCTCGCCGGGACGCCCCGTCGGCACCTGCACCGTCACCTCGGCCATCGCGCGCACTCCCCTTCCCCGCCGTCCACTCGAATGACACGAGCTGACATCAGCGAGAGCGGTGCGGTCAAGGCCACAAGGCGCCAAGTACTGTCCGGGAAAGAGCAGTTGGCAGGACGGGAATCCCGCCGCGGTCGCGCCTGTTGGACTCCGCGACGGTGCCGGACGGGTGCCGTCGAGTCACGGCCCTCAGGAGGCAGCGCGTGTACGGGACCCCGGAGACAATCCGCCAGATCCTCACCCAGAGCGGCGACACCTGGGCGGTCGTCGGCCTGTCGTCGAACCAGCGGCGCGCCGCGTACGGAGTCGCGGCCGTCCTGCAGCGCTACGGCAAGCGGATCGTCCCCGTGCATCCCAAGGCCGAGACGGTCCACGGCGAGCAGGGCTACCCCTCGCTCGACGCCATTCCGTTCCCGGTCGACGTCGTGGACGTGTTCGTGAACAGCGAGCACGCGGGCGGGGTCGCCGACGAGGCGGCCGCGATCGGTGCCAAGGCGGTCTGGTTCCAGCTGGACGTGATCGACGAGGCCGCCTACGCCCGCACCCGCGAGGCGGGCCTGGAGATGGTCATGGATCGCTGCCCCGCGATCGAGATTCCCCGCCTCGGCTGACGAGCGAGGGCCGCGGAGGCCGCCTCGGCGGGGCTCCGCGGCTGTGCGAGACCCGCGCGGCTCAGCGAGGCCCCGCGGATGTGCGAGACCCGCGCGGCTCAGCGAGGCCCCGCGGATGTGCGAGACCCGCGCGGCTCAGCGAGGCCCCGCGGTGCCTCGCCGGGACCCGCCGCCTCGGGGCCGGCCTCAGACGACCGGGACGCCGAGGCCCTCCAGGACCACCGCGCCGGGGAGTTGGGCGAAGGCCTTCCCCGGCACGATGAGCTTTCCGCGCCTGCGGCCGCTGCCGACGAGGACCCACTCGGTGTCCACGACGGCGGCATCGACGAGGAGGGTCCAGTCGGCCGGGAGGCCGATGGGGGTGATGCCGCCGTACTCCATGCCGGCCTCGCCGGTCGCGGTGTCCATCGGCGCGAACGAGGCCTTGCGGGCGCCGAGGCGCTTGCGTACGACCCCGTTGACGTCGACCCGGGCCGCCGACTTCACGACACAGGCGGCCAGGGTCGTCGTCTCGCCGCTTGCCCGCGACGACCACGCAGTTGGCGGACTCGTCGAGCAGCGTGGGTCCGTAGTGCTCCAGGAAGACGGCGGTGTCGGCGACGGCCGGATCGGTGTCGGCGTACACGATCTGCTCGGCCGGTACGGGGCCCTGCCAGGCGCGGAGGGCGGCGCGACGGGCCCGGTGAGCTCGTCGAGGCAGTCGGGGGCGGGGCGGGCGTTGTCGAAGCCTCCGATGGGTGTGCGCATGCGCCGCACGCCAACAACCGGTGCCCGGCCCTCGGACTCCCGTCTCAGCGTGCGGGCGGAATGGAGACGGCCATCGTCATCTCGACCGGCTCGCCCCCGTCGTTGCGGTAGGTGTGCGGCACACTGGCCTCGAAGACCGCGGACGTACCGGCCGGCAGTGTGTGCTCCACGTCGTCGACGACGAGGGTGAGGACTCCGGTGGCGACGTGCAGGAGCTCGGTGGTGCCCTCCGGGTGCGGGTCGGAGTCACTGCCCTCGCCCGGCACGAGGACCCAGGACCAGAGCTCCAGCGGCCCGCGGGCCTCGGTGCCGACCAGGAGGGTGGTGTGGCTGCCGGCGGGGGTCGACCACATGCGGACGGCCTGCTCGGGCGGGACCAGCCGGACCTGGGGGCCCTGCTCGTAGTCGAGGAGGGTGGTGATGGAGACGCCCAGGGCGTCCGCCAGCTTCACCGTGGTGCCGACGCTGGGGTTGGTCCTGGCCTGCTCGATCTGGATGATCATGCCCCGGCTGACCCCGGCCCGGGCGGCGAGCGCGTCCAGGGTGAAGCCCCGCTCCTTGCGCCAGCGCTTCAGGTTCCGGGCGAGCGACTGCGTGAGCTGATCGAGGTCCGACACATTCCGTCCAATATTTTGGATGACAGAGTTCACTGTACTGAACTACGGTGAGCTGTACCCGACCGTTCACTGCACTGTACTGCGTGCCGCCGCACGCGACTGCGAGGATCCATGACCGCCCTGTTCGCCCTGGCCACCGCCTTCCTGTGGGGTCTCGCCGACTTCGGCGGCGGGCTCCTCACCCGCCGGATACCCGCCCTCACGGTCGTCGTGGTCTCCCAGGTCCTCGCGGTCCTCGTCCTCGGCACCCTCGTCCTCGCCACCGGCGCCTGGACCGAGGCGAGCCCCCAGCTCTGGTACGCGGTCGGGGCCGGCGTCGTCGGCCCGGCGGCCATGCTCGCCTTCTACAAGGCGCTCGCCCTCGGCCCCATGGGCGTGGTCTCACCGCTCGGTTCGCTCGGTGTCGTCGTCCCGGTCTCGGTCGGTCTGTTCCTCGGCGACCGCCCCGGCCTCCTCCAGCTCGCGGGCGTCGTGGTGGCGATCGTCGGTGTGACCCTCGCCGGCGGGCCCGAGCTGCGCGGCGCGCCCGTGCAGCGGCAGGCGGTCCTCCTCACGCTCTTCGCGGCCTTCGGCTTCGGCTCGGTGATGGCGCTCATCGCGGAGTCCTCCACCACCGTCACGGGCCTGTTCCTCGCCCTCCTCGTCCAGCGGGTCACGAACGTGCTGGTGGGCGGCGGCGCGCTGTACGCCTCGGTGCGCCGCGGCGGCCGGGCCCTGCCCGAGGGCGGCCCCGCCGTCGTCCGCGCGGCCCTCCCGGCCCTCGCCTTCGTCGGCCTCGCGGACGTCGCGGCCAACGGTACGTACGCGATCGCCGCCCAGCAGGGACCGGTCGTGGTCGCCGCGGTCCTCGCGAGCCTCTACCCGGTGGTCACGGCCCTCGCGGCGTTCGCCTTCCTCAAGGAACGTCTCCGCGCGGTCCAGGCGGCCGGCGCGGCCCTCGCCCTCGGCGGCACGGTCCTCCTGGCCGCGGCCTGAGGGGCCGCGCCGCCGAACCACCGCGAACAGGCCGCCAAGCTTCCGCCATGGGGCCGCGAGCCCGGTCTGACCGTCGGCCGGACACTCCCCCTAGGAGGAGCTGCCCGCCTGCTCGACCTCCCAGGCCGCGAGCGCGGCGAGCTGTTCGGCGGTCACGCCGTCCGGGAGCGGGACCGGGGCAGGGGTGCGCAGCGGGGGCTGCCAGCCCTTCTCCGGGTCCCAGCCGCGCACGACCCTGGCCGGGGCGCCGGCCACCACCGAGTGGTCCGGCACCTCGCCGCGGACGACCGCGCCCGCCGCGACGACGACGTTCCGGCCGATGCGCGCGCCGGGCAGGATCACCGCTCCCGTGCCGAGCCAGCAGCCGGGCCCGATGGAGACGGGCTCCGAGCGGGGCCACTGTCGGCCGATGGGCTCGTCCGGGTCGTCGTAGCTGTGGTTGGTCGAGGTGATGTAGACGTACGGGCCGCAGTACGTGTCCGAGCCGATGGTCACCGTCGTGTCCGCGATGACGTGGCTGCCGCGGCCGAGGACCACCCCGTCCCCGAGGGTGAGGACGGTCTCCGTGCCGAGGTCGAGGCCCGGCAGCATCCCGGCCGTCAGCGTGACCTGTTCGGCGATGATGCAGCACTCGCCGATCTCGATCCACCGCTCGCCGAAGACCGTGCCCTGGGGGAAGGCGAGCCGGGTCCCGGCGCCGAGACGGCGGAAGCGCAGCTTCCCCGGGTGCTCGGCGGTGACGGAACCGGCCTGCTGCGCCCAGCGCCAGCCGCCCTGCACGGCACGGGCGACGACCCTGCGCCGCCAGGCGGCGAGGGATGAGAACGTGTTTCTGTTCCTGGGCACCCGGCCACGGTAGTCGGCGCCGTCGTACCTGATCAGTGCGGTGCGCTGTGATGTCCGTCATGAGCACGGCATAGGGTGCGGCCGGGGGCCACCCCCGGGCGTGACACGACGGCTGACGATCAGGAGCGAACCATGGCAGAGGCGTTGATCAGGGGTGTGGGCGGTAAGGAGCCGCAGATCGACCCGACCGCGTTCACGGCCCCGACCTCCGTGGTACTGGGTGAGGTGACACTCGGCGCCCGCGCCAACATCTGGTACCACACCGTGCTCCGGGCGGACTGCGGCCCCATCGCGATCGGTGAGGACTCGAACATCCAGGACAACACCACGGTCCACGTCGACCCCGGATTCCCGGTCTCGATCGGCGCCCGGGTGACCGTCGGCCACAACGCGACCGTGCACGGCTGTGTGATCGAGGACGACGTGCTCGTGGGCATGGGCGCGACGGTCCTCAACGGGGCCCGGATCGGCGCGGGCTCGCTCGTCGCCGCCCAGGCGCTCGTCCCGCAGGGCATGGAGATCCCGCCGGGTTCGCTGGTCGCGGGCGTCCCGGCGAAGGTCCGGCGCCCGCTCACCGAGGAGGAGAAGGCGGGCATCAAGCTGAACGCCGAGATGTACCTCCACCTCGCCAAGAGCCACGCGGAGGCCTTCGAGGACTGAGCCGTGCGGTACGCACGATCCGTACGCGAAAGAGGGCGGCGCCCATGACGGGTGCCGCCCTCCTTCAGGTCCGGTTCAGTCCCCGACGGCGACCGGCTCCGGCTCCGCGGCGTCCGACCGCTGCTCCGCCGCCGCCTTCTTGGCGCGGTTCTTGATGATCAGCATCGACGCGACACCGATCAGCACGGCGAGGACGAGACCCAGCCAGGAGAAGCGCTTGAGCCAGGCCTCGGCGACGATGCCGACCGAGTAGATGACGGCCGTCGTGCCGCCGGCCCAGAGGATGCCGCCGAAGACGTTGGCGATGAGGAACTTCCAGTACGGCATGTGGAGGACGCCCGCGAGGGGCCCGGCGAAGATGCGCAGCAGGGCGATGAAGCGGCCGAAGAAGACCGCCCACATGCCCCACTTCTGGAAGGAGCGCTCGGCCAGCGCGACATTGGCCTCGCCGCAGTGTTTGGGAAACTTCTTGCCCAGCCAGGCGAGCAGCGGCCTGCCGCCCCTGCGGCCGATCGCGTAACCGATCGAGTCGCCGATGATCGCGCCGGCGGTGGCGCAGGCGCCGAGCACCCACGGGTTGATGTCGCCGTGCTGCGAGGCGAGCAGCGCCGAGCTCACGAGCACGATCTCGCCGGGCAGCGGGATGCCCAGGCTCTCCAGCCCGATCACCACGCCCACCAGCACGTAGATCGCGACCGCAGGGATCGTCTCCAGCCATTCCTGCACGTGCAACGCGGTTCCTCCCGTGTCGGCCGCCCGGCGTGCACCGCGTCGGGCACGCCGGGGCAGCCTACCCGGTCAGGAGGGGCCGACCTCGACGCCGAGGGAGAGGCCGGGATCGGCGGAGGAGGCACCGACGCGGATCCTCCGGCGGCCCGTGCCGAGGAGCCAGTCGTGTCGCGCGGTGTCCCAGGAGGACAGGGTGCGGGCCGTGACGTGGACGGTCACGCGCCTCCGTTCGCCGGCGGCGAGCTCCAGGCGGCGGTAGCCGGCGAGCGCCGCGGCCGGCTGGTCGATGCCGAGGGCGGCGAGGTCCGGGGAGGGGCCGACATAGACCTGGGCGACCTCGACGCCGTCCCGCCGACCGGTGTTGCGGACGGTGAACGTGACGTCGAGGCCACCCCCGTCGGCCCCATCCCCGTCGGCTCCACGCCCGTCGGCTCCACGCCCGTCGGTTCCACGCCCGTCGAGCTGACCGCCCTCACCGGCCTCTCTCCCGGGCCGGACGGTCAGGTCCTCGTACCGGAAGGTCGTGTACGAGAGGCCGTGCCCGAAGGGGAAGAGCGGGGTAACGCCCTGCGCCTCGTACCAGCGGTGGCCGATGTGCACCCCCTCGCCGTACTCCTCCACGCCGTCCAGGCCCGGGTAGCGGCGCGGGTTCCCTGCCGTGGGGTGGCGGTCCTCGGCAGCCGGGAAGGTCTGGGTGAGGCGCCCGCCGGGGTCGGCGTCGCCGAAGAGGACGGCCGTGGTGGCGGCCGCGCCCTCTTGCCCGGGGTAGTACATCTGGAGGACTGCGCCCGTCCGTTCCAGCCACGGCATGGTGACGGCCGAGGAGGTGTTGAGGACGACAGTCGTACGGGCGTTGGCGGCCGTCACCGCCTCGATCAGGGCCTCCTGGTGGCCGGGGAGGGCGAGGCTCACCCGGTCCTGGCCCTCGGTGGCGTCCTCGTACGCGAAGAGGACGACGCTGTGCGCAGCGCGCGCGAGGCGTACGGCTTCGGCCACGTCGGCGGCCCGGGTCGCCCCGGTGACCGCGCGGAGCCGGAAGACCTGTCCGGCGGGTCCGCCCTTGGCGGTGACGGTCAGCTCGTGCGGTCCCGCGGCGAGACGCAGGGTGGCGCGCCGGACGGCCAGTCCGTCGGGCGCCTGACCGAGCAGTCCGCCGTTGAAGATCTCGGCGAAGCCGGGCCTGACGGGGAAGAGCTCGGCGCCGTCAAGGGTGACGGCGGGCCGGGGGCCGCTGGAGTGGACGAAGAAGGTCCACTCGTCGGGGTCGGTGACGGTGAGCGTGAGCGTACGGGTCCAGGTGGCGCCGGCGGCGACGCCGACGCCCTCCAGGTCGACGGCCGGCGACAGCGGTGGCAGCGGCCGGCCGAAGATCTCCTCCCCCACGGCGTACGTGACGGAGGCGTCCTCCCCGGCGGTTTCCCCCGCCCGGGCGCGGATCGTGTCCAGGGGCTTCGCGGCCGCGTCGGGGACGACATGGGCGCTGCCGCCGCCGCTGACGAAGGGCACGGCCGCCGTGGGGCCGATGACCGCGAGGGAGCGGGCGGCCCGGGCGGTGAGCGGCAGGACCCCCCGCTCGTTGCGCAGGAGGGTCGCGCCCGCGGTGGCGACGCGGAGGGCGAGCCGCGCGCCGGAGGCGGCGTCCCTCGCCGGGCGCGCCTGGGTGTCGTCGAGGAGCCCGAAGCGTTCGCGTACGGAGAGGATCCGGCGTACGGCGCGGTCGACCGCGGACTCGTCGATCCGGCCCGCGCGGACGGCGTCCCGGAGCGCGGCGCCGTAGCGGGTGCCGTAGGGCATCTCCATGTCGAGTCCGGCCGCGAGCGCGGAGCCGGTGCCGTGGACGGCGTCCCAGTCGCTCATGACCCAGCCGTCGAAGCCCCAGCGGTCCCGCAGGATCTCGGTGAGCAGGGTGGCGTTCTCGGCGGCGTGGACGCCGTCGACCTTGTTGTACGCGGCCATCACGGCGCCCGCTCCGGCGGCGACGGCGGCCTCGAAGGCGCGCAGCTCGGTCTCGTGCAGGGTCTGTTCGCCGGCGCGTACGTCGACGGTGGCGCGGTCGCGTTCCTGGTTGTTGAGGGCGAAGTGCTTGACGGTGGCGACGAGGCCCTCAGCCTGGATGCCGCGGATCTCCTCGGCGACGAGGTCGGCGGAGAGGAGCGGGTCCTCGGAGAAGGTCTCGAAGTTCCGTCCCGCGTAGGGGGTGCGGATGAGGTTGGCCATGGGGGCGAGCAGTACGTCCTGGCCGAGGGCGCGGCCCTCGCGGCCGATGACCCGGCCGTAGGCGCGGGCAAGGCCGGGGTCGAAGGCGGCGGCGAGCATGACGGGCGCGGGCAGGGCGGTCGCGGTGCGGCGGACGCGGATCCCGGCGGGGCCGTCGGCGAGCCGGAGCGGCGGGATGCCGAGCCGGGGCACGCCGGGGACGTGGCCGGCCTGGCCGAGGCCGGCGGGGTCGCGGGCGCCGTGGAGGAGGGAGACCTTCTCGTCGAGGGTGAGCCGGGCGAGGAGGTCGTCGACCCGGCCGGCGGGCGGGGCGAGGGGGGCCGTCCGCCGGGGCCGCGTACCGGCCGCCGCCACGGGCGAGGCGGCAGCGGCCGCGAGGGCGGCGCCGCCGGTGAGCGCGAGCAGCAGCGCCCGCCGGGAGAACCGCGGTCCGTGCCGACGGGACCGGGCGGACGCGGAAGGCGCGGAAGACGCGGCGGACACGGAAGGCGCGGAAGACGCGGCGGACGCGGCGGACGCGGAAAGCGCGGAAGACGCGGCGGACGCGGCGGACGCGGAAAGCGCGGAAGACGCGGCGGACGCGGCGGACGCGGAAAGCGCGGAAGACGCGGCGGGCGCCGGGACGGCGTAGCCCGGTCGCATCGGTACGGCGCGGTCCGGTTCCACCGGCACGGCGGACGCCGGTTCCAGCCGGACGGCGGGTTCGGATGACGGTTCGTCGGACACGCGGCGGCTCCTCGGCACGGGGTGCGGCGGGCCCGGCCCGGGTGCGGCCGTGCCCTGACGGCACTATGCGTGACGGGATGTCCGATTCCGTGTCGGCGGCCCGGAACACGGCCGCCCCCGCACCCGAAGGGGTGGCGGGGGCGGCGCACAACTGCCCCGAGTCAGGCGATCGGACGCAGGGTCCAGACGACGGTCATCTCGCCGGTCACGGCGCCGTCCTCGCGGGTGATGTCGATCCGCACCGGGAACTCCGGCCGCTGTCCGGCGTCGAGTTCGGCGACGACCTCGGCTGCGGGGCGGCCCAGGATGGCGGTGGCCGTGACGACGCCCTTGGCCAGCTTCTTGTAGCCGATCTCCGCGCTGACGGCGAGCGGGACGGCGCGGCCCAGCTGGTCGCCGAAGGCGGCGAGCACGATCGCACCGCTGGCGGACTCGGCCAGGGTGAACATCGCTCCGGCGTGCGGGCCGCCGAGGTGGTTGTGGTAGGCGGGCTGGTCCGGCAGGCGCACGACGGCGCGCTCGGCGGTGGTCTCCAGGAACTCCAGGTTCAGGGTTCCGGCCATGGGGACCGTGGCGGCGAGCATCTCGCCGACGTTGCTCTGGTCTGCGCTCATGGCCGTGATGTTACCCACGAGTAGCAGCCTTGGCCATCCCTCTCGTGGCCCTGCCGAGGCCACACCTCTATCGTTACTGGCCATGTGGCCAGGACAGCAGCCGCCCGGGGGCGAGCAGAACCCGCAGGATCAGAGTCAGAACCCCTACCAGCAGTCGGGGTACCAGCAGCCGAACCCGTATCAGCAGCCGCCGGCCCAGCCCGGTTACCCGCAGCAGCCCGCGCAGCCGGGCTACCCGCAGCCGGGGTACGGACAGCAGGGCTATCCGCAGCAGGCCGGATACGGGCAGCCGAACCCGTACCAGCAGCCGACCGTTCCGCAGTACGCGGTCCCGGGACAGGGGCAGGTGCCGGGGCAGCCCGGCGCGCCCGGTTTCGGCGGCCCCGGCGGGCCCGGCGAAGGCAAGAAGAAGACGACCCTCGTCGCGATCGTCGCCGCGACCGCCGTGGTCGTCGCGGCCGGCGTCACCGGCTTCCTCGTCCTCGGCGACGACGACGAGAAGAAGCCGGTCGCCGACGACAAGAAGCCGTCCGTGACGGCGACGCCGCCGACCTCCGGCACACCGTCCGAAAGCGGCGAGTCCTCCGCGCCGCCCCTCGACAACCCGCGCGACGGCGCCGCCCAGCAGCCGACGATCCCCGGCTGGAAGGTCGTCCACAACCCCAAGTACGGCACCCTGTTCGACGTACCGCCCGAGTGGGAGGTGCTGAAGCCGGGGATGATCAGCGCGTTCGAGGACGAGAAGAAGAACGACGGCACCCCGCTGGTCACGATGTCCAGCCCCACCGTCTTCAAGAGCAATTGGTGCGCCTATGACACCGACAAGAACGGCACCGAGTCGACCTGGGACCTGAGCGCCGCCGGAACCAAGGGCGGGCAGGGCGCCAAGAACACATGGGACGCCGCGCGCGGCGAGGCAGGTACATGGGTGTGGGCGGCCTACGCCCAGCACATGCCCAAGAGCACCATCAAGATCTCAAAGCCCGTGCCGTACACGACGGCGTCCGGGCTCAAGGGCAGCATGGCGACCGCCACGGCGCCCGGTGTGAAGAAGCGCAACAAGTGCGAATCCGACGGCAAGTCGATCGCCTTCACCTTCAAGAACGCCAAGGGCGACTTCTCGACCTTCGTGCTCTACGGCGCCGACGGCGTCAAGGACGAGCTGCCGGACGCCACCATCAAGAAGATCCTCTCCACGGTCAGGCTCACCACCCCGTCCTGACGACGGCTTTCGCCGTCCGGATACCGGTTTGGCAGGAGGGGGAGGCGACAGGGATAGTCCCGGAGTGAAGAATCCCGCCGCCTCCTCCCGCCGCACTCCCCTCGCTTCTCGGCGACCCGAGTGGGCGGGTCGCAACTACGTCCTGCTCACGGCCGCCACGGTCGTGACCAACCTCGGTGCGCACGGCGCGCTGATCGCCACCACGTGGGCGGTCTTCGAGAGCGGCGGCAGCCCGGGCGAGGTGGGACTCGTCGCGATGGCCCGGTTCCTGCCACTCGTCCTCTTCCTGCTCATCGGCGGCGCGGTGGCCGACCGGATACCCCGCCACCGCGTGATGGTCGCTGCCAACGCCCTCAACTGCGTCTCGCAGGCCGTCTTCGCCGTCCTCGTCCTCTCGGGCGGGGCGCGGATCTGGCAGATGATGCTGCTCACCGCCCTCTGCGGCGCCGGGCAGGCGTTCTTCAACCCGGCGGCCGAGGGCATGCTGATGAGCAGCGTCAGCGGGGAGCAGGCCGGCCGGGCGTTCGCCGTCTACCGGATGGCCATGCACGGCGCCGGGATCGGCGGAGCCGCGCTGGGCGGCGCGCTGGTCGCCTTCGTCGGGCCCGGCTGGGTCCTCGCGATCGACGCTCTCGCCTTCGCCGTCGCGGGCGGGCTGCGCGCCTTCCTCGACGTGAGCGGCACCCCCGATCGGGCGCCGAGCGGCGGGCTCTTCGCCGATCTGCGGGAGGGCTGGCAGGAGTTCGTCAGCCGGCCGTGGCTGTGGTCGATCGTGGCCCAGTTCTCGGTGGTCGTGGGCCTCATCGGCGCGGTCGAGGCGGTGTTCGGACCACTGGTCGCCCGGGACGAGCTCGGCGGCGCCCGCCCGTGGGGCATCGCGCTCGCCGCGTACGGGGTGGGGACCCTCGCGGGCGCCGTCCTGATGACCCGGTGGAAGCCGCGGCGGCTGCTGTTCGTCGGCACGCTCTGCGTCTTCCCGATAGCGCTGCCCTCGGCGGCGCTCGCCGTGCCGCTCGACGCGGTGGGGCTCACGGTCGCGATGTTCATCAGCGGCGCGGCGATCGAGGTCTTCGGCGTCTCGTGGATGACGGCCCTGCACCAGGAGATCCCGGAGGAGAAGCTCTCCCGGGTCTCCGCCTACGACTGGTTCGGCTCGACCGCCCTGCTGCCGCTGTCCACCGCGCTCGCCGGCCCCGCCGAGAGCGCGTTCGGCCGGAGCGAGGCCCTGTGGGGCGCGGCGGCGCTGATGGTGTTCGTCACCGCGCTGGTCCTGCTGGTGCCGGACGTACGGAACCTGACCCGCCGTCCGCAGACGAAGGAGGTCGTGCGCACGGCCCCGGAGAAGGCGCCGGCCGACTCAGCCGATCCCGAAGGCGCCCTCCGGCGGAACGGGTGACGGTACGGCCCCGGAGTCCAGGACGGGCTCCGCTTTCCCGGTGAACCGGTCGAGCGTCGCCCCGTGCTCCACGCGCGCGGGGAACGCGTCCGCGGCGGCCCGCCGGGCGAGGTGGGCGATGTCGATCTCCCGGCCGGAGGCGACCAGGACCGCGTTCCCGAAACGGCGGCCGCGCAGCACGGCCGGTTCGGCGACGAGGGCCAGCTCGGGGAAGACGGCGGCGAACGTGGCGAGCTGGGAGCGGAGGAACGCGAAGGGCGCGCCGTCGGCGAGGTTGGCGGCGTAGAGCCCGCCGGGCCGCAGGACGCGCCGGACCTCCCGGGCGTACTCGACGGAGGTGAGGTGCGCGGGTACCCGCGAGCCGCCGAAGACGTCGCCGATGATCAGATCGGCCGAGGCGTCCGGCGCGGTCTCCAGCCAGAGCCGGGCGTCGGCGCCGTGCACGGTGACTCCCGAGCCCGCGGGCAGCGGCAGGTGCTCGGCGACGAGGGCGAGCAGCTTCCGGTCCGCCTCCACGACGTCCTGGCGCGAGCCGGGCCGGGTGGCGGAGACGTACCGGGGAAGCGAGAGGGCCCCGCCACCGAGGTGGAGGACGTCCAGCGGTTCGCCCTCGCCGGCGGCGCCGTCGACGACATGGGCGAGCCGGCGCGCGTACTCGAACTCCAGGTACGCCGGATCGTCCAGGTCGACGTACGACTGGGGTGCGCCGTCGACCGTCAGGAGCCACGCCTGCTCCCGGTCCACGTCGGGCATGAGGCGCGCGGTGCCCTGGTCGACCTCGCGGAGGACGGGAATGTGCTCGTTCACGCTCTCATTGTGCGGTGCTTCCCGTACGGAACGTCAGCCGAGGTGCTTGAGGGCCTCGCGGACGGAGAGCGGCGAGAGCAGGGAGCGGTTTCCGGCCACGAAGGCGCGCACCTCGCCGGGGGCGGTCCTGCCGTACTCGCGCAGGCTCCAGCCGATCGCCTTGCGGACGAAGAAGTCGGGGTGGCCGGCCTGGCGCAGACAGTAGGCGAAGAGCCGGTCGGCGTCGGTGGCGTCCTTGAAGCGGAGCTGGTGGAGGAGCGCGGTGCGGGCCACCCACAGGTCCTCGTCCTCGATCCACTCGTCCATACGGGCCGCGAGGGCCGGGTCGGCCCCGACGAGACCACCGACGACATGGGCGGCGAGGTGGTCGACGGTGTCCCACCAGGAGACGGTGGTGACGAGCCGGCGGGCGACGGGGAGGAAGCCGGAGGAGCAGCGCTTCACATGGCGGCGGAGGTAGTCGACGGCGAAGTAGTGGTACTCGCGCTCGGGCAGGGCGAAGCAGCGCAGGGCGATCGCGGTGCAGTCGTCCTCGTCGGGGCGGGGGGTGCCGTCGAGGACCGTGCGGGACAGGGCGCGGCGCTCGGGGGTGCGTACGCCGAGGAAGGGGGCGACGCCCTTCATGTACGCGACCATCTCCTGGGCCCGGAAGGGGTTCCCCGCGGCCGGATAGAGCGTGGTGAGCCGGTCCAGGACGGTGTCGGCGAGGGCGCTGCCGGGGAGAGCAAGGCCGTCGGTCGGCGCGAGGTCGTTCACGGGTCCCTCCGGTCACTGCGTGGTGCGGACTGCGGACTGCGGACTTGCTGTGCTCCGGACCCGGCGTACTGCGGGCCCGGCACGGTGCGGACTCCGACCCCCGCGTGCTGCGGGCCGGCACGGTGCGGACCCCGGAGACCCGGCGTGCTCCGGGCCCGGCGTGGTGCGGCCCCCGGGAGACCCGGCGTGCTGCGGGCCCGAGCGGACATGACGCGCATTACGGCGATCATACGGACCCGTCCGCTACTCTCCCCGAATGCTCGCTCCCGCGCCCCGGCCGCCGGGCTCCCTCGCCGTCCGCTGCTCCCAGGCCCTGCTCTCGCCCCGAGCGCGGCTCTCGATGCTCGCCCTGCTGCTGCTCTGCGGGGCGGGGCTCGTGCTGCTGTACGAGCCCCAGCGGCTGCTGTCCTCGGGCTGGCCGCCACAGACGAGCGGCGCGGCCGCGGTCCTGCTCTTCGGTCTCGCGTACGGCGTGTGCACGGCGGCCTTCGTGCCGCGCCCGGTGCTCAATCTGGCGGCGGGGGCGCTGTTCGGTTCCGCGGCCGGTCTGACGGCGGCGGTGGCGGGGACGGTGCTCGGCGCCGCGATCTCCTTCACCCTCGGCCGGGTCCTGGGACAGGACGCGCTGCGGCCGTTCGTCCGGGGCCGCTGGCTGACGGCCGCGGACGGGCAGCTGAGCCGGCACGGCTTCCGTTCGATGCTGGCGATCCGGCTCTTCCCGGGGTTCCCCTTCGCGGCGGCCAACTACTTCGCGGCGGTCTCCCGGATGGGGTACGTGCCGTTCCTCCTGGCGACGGCGATCGGCACGGTGCCGAACACGGCCGCGTACGTGATCGCGGGCTCCCAGGCCGATTCGCCGGGGTCACCGGCCTTCCTCTTCTCCGCGGGGTTCATCGTCCTGTCGGGCCTCGGCGCGGCGGTGGTGGCCTGGCGCAAGCGCCACGGCCTGCGGGCCCCGGGCAGGGGTACGGACACGGACACGGTCCCTGCCACGGCTTCCGCTCCCGCGCGGGAGCCGGTCGGCACGGTCTGAGGACGACGCCCCCGACGGCGGCGACGCCTGATCACGGGAGCATCACGGACCTGATCACGGGCCCGTCACTTCGGGACGGTACGCTGCGCTCGACCTTCTGACCGCACACGTACATCACGGGACGGCCCTAGCCCCATGAGTTGGTTCGAATCGTTCATCCTCGGACTCGTGCAGGGGCTGACGGAGTTCCTTCCCATCTCCTCCAGCGCGCACCTCCGGCTGACCGCGGCGTTCGCGGGCTGGCACGACCCGGGCGCGGCATTCACCGCGATCACCCAGATCGGTACGGAGACCGCCGTCCTGATCTACTTCCGCAAGGACATCGCGCGGATCGTCTCGGCCTGGTTCCGTTCCCTCACCGACAAGTCGATGCGCTCGGACCACGACGCCCAGATGGGCTGGCTGGTCATCGTCGGCTCGATCCCGATCGGTGTCCTCGGCATCACGCTCAAGGACCAGATCGAGGGCCCCTTCCGCGACCTGCGGCTGATCGCGACCACTCTGATCGTCATGGGCGTCGTCCTCGGCGTCGCGGACCGGCTGGCCGCGCGGGACGAGGCCGGCGGCCGCCACCGGGTCGTCCGCGAGCGCAAGTCGCTCAAGGACCTCAGCGTGAAGGACGGCCTGATCTTCGGCGTCTGCCAGGCGATGGCCCTGATCCCGGGCGTCTCCCGCTCGGGCGCGACGATCTCCGGCGGTCTGCTCATGGGCTACACCCGCGAGGCGGCCGCCCGCTACTCCTTCCTCCTCGCGATCCCGGCCGTCCTGGCCTCGGGCGCGTACGAGCTGAAGGACGCGGGCGAGGGGCACGTCTCCTGGGGCCCGACGATCTTCGCCACGATCATCGCCTTCTTCGTGGGCTACGCGGTGATCGCCTGGTTCATGAAGTTCATCACCACGAAGTCCTTCATGCCCTTCGTGATCTACCGCATCCTGCTCGGCATCCTGCTCTTCATCCTGGTCGGCACGGACGTCCTGAGCCCTCACGCGGGCGAGTCCGCCGGGTGACCCGGGGCGATGGCGATCGGTGGCAGCTGTCACCGACCGCGCGGGCCCTGCGCACCATGACCGAGGGCGAACTCGACGCCCTCGGCTCCGCTCTGGGCGCGCTTCAGTCGCTCAACCGGAACCTGCACCGCCCCGCCCACTGAGCACGTGCGCCCGACCCCTCGGGTCCGGCGCACCGACCGCCGCGGGGCTCCGCCCCTCGCGCTCCGGTCGTCTGCGTACCGGACGCGGGTTCCGTCGTTTCCGCGGACAGGGGCACGCCCCGTCCGCGCCTTTCGTCATGACGAGGACGCGATGGCCATGGGGGTCGCCCTCTCTCCGGTGAGATGCCCGCCCAGCTGAGGGTCGCCGTCGCCGAGGGAAGCCACCTGGCGTTCATGAACGGCGTACACACCGCCGTGCTGGTGGCCGGCGCGCTGTGCGTCGCCGGTGCCACGCTCGCCGCGTTCGGCGTGCGGCGTACTCCTGAGGCCGCTCGTCACGGCGGCTGACCGGGCCGCACGGATGAGGGGCCCGCTCGACTGAGATCCACGCGCTCCGCCGGGAACCGGCCGTGGCCCGAATCTGTCCCTCTCAGGGGAAGGCACGGGCACGGTGTCGAGGGGGCGGGGATGAACGCATGGGTGGTCCCGGGGTACACCGAGGTCCGGGAGCTGGGGGCCGGCGGCAGCGGGCGGGTCGTGCTCGCCACGCACGACGCCGCCGGCCTGCCCGTCGCCGTGAAGTACCTGAGTGAGCGGTTCTCCTCGGACGACACGTTCGTGCAGGGCTTCCGGGCCGAGGCCCGGCTGCTCGGGGAGCTGGACAGTCCGCACGTCGTGGGGTTCTACGAGTACGTCGAGACCCCACGGGGTGCGGCGATCGTGATGGAGCTGGTCGACGGGGTCGCGCTGCGCGCCCTCCTCGCCCGGGAGGGCGCCACCGGCCCCGAGGCCGCTCTCGTCGTCCTCAAGGGATCGCTGCTCGGCCTCGCCGCCGCTCACCGGGCCGGCGTCGTCCACCGCGACTACAAGCCCGAGAACGTCCTCGTCTCCGCCGACGGGTCGTCGAAACTCGTCGACTTCGGCATCGCGACGGGCCAGGGCGCCACACCGGGAGTCGCCGGGACACCCTCCTACATGGCGCCCGAGCAGTGGAACGGCGCTCCCGCCTCCCCCGCGGCCGACGTCTACGCGGCGACCGCCACCTTCTTCGAGTGTCTGACCGGGCACAAGCCGTTCTCCGGCGACAACTTCGCCGAACTCGCCCTCCACCACCTGGACACGCCGGTCCCCGACGGGGAGGCACCGGAGCCGCTGCGCCCGCTCATCCGGCGCGGCCTCGCCAAGTCGCCGCACGAACGGCCGGAGAACGCCGCCGCGTTCGTGACCGAGCTGGAGTCGGTCGCCACGGCCGCGTACGGACCGGACTGGGAAGAGCGGGGCCGGGGGCGGCTGGCCGCCCTGGCCGCGCTTCTGCCGTTGCTGTTCCCGTCCACCGGCGGCGTGTCGGAGGGGGTGACCTCGCTCGCCACCACGACCCTGGCCCCACCGCCGCCCCGCCTCCGGCGGCGTCTTCCCCGCGGACTGCCCGCGGGTGCGGCCGCGCTCGTCCTGGCCCTGCTGCTCGCTCTCGCCGCCCGGGCCGGGAGCGAGGAGCCCGACGGCGACGAGGCCGCCGCACGGACCTTCGCCACGACGAGCGCCGTGCCGACCACGCTCCCGCCGGATCCCACCGCATCGGCCCCACCCCCGACACCGACAGCGCCCTCACCGACGTCGACGGCTCCCACCCCGACGTCTCCTGAACCCTCCGCGTCGGAGAACCCTCAGCCGAGCGGCACCCCGGACGAGTCCCCCGGCGACGGCACGACCACCGGACCGACCGTGACCCCGACGCCGACCGTCCCCCCGGGTTCGACGTCGCCGGCCGGCACCCCGCCGACGACCCCGCCCAGTACGCCCCCGACGACCGCGCCCCCCACCCCGCCGGTCTCCGTGAGGGCGGTCTCCGTCAGCGGCCTGCGCCAGACCGGGCCGACCACCGCAACGGCCACCGTCGACGTCACCACGGACGGGACGGAACCCGTGACGATCCTCGTCGAATGGTTCACAGGGGACGAGCAGGGAGCGCCCGGCTCGTCCGACGGCTCCGAGACCTTCCGGCGCGAAGGCGCCACCCAGTACACCCTCACCCTCACCCACGACGTCCGGGGCACCGGGTGCTACTGGGGGGCGCGCGCCACCACCGACCCCGCCGCCACCGACAGCGGCTCCCTGCGGCAGGTCTTCATCAGGCGGTGCACGATCTCATGAACGACGACGACTACAGCGCCACCGAACTCGGCAGCCACTGGTTCGAGCGTCCGACGCCCGAAACGGCACCCGTCCGGGCCGCCGAGGGCGAGGTCCTGCGGTTCGGCCCCGGCGTGACGGCGGCCGCCGTACTGCGCGCCGGGAACACCCCCACCGCCGTCGAGATCTGGCACGGCACCCTCCCCGGCGCCCCCGCACCGCGCACCGCCCGCGCCCGGTGGCCGCGCCGATACGCACTCGCCGGCGTCGTCCTGGCCGCTGTCCTCGCCTTCCTCGCCTGGCAGCGCTACGGGCCCCGGGTCGCGGTACGGGACGTCACGGTCACCGCCGCCGAGCAGCGCCTCGGCTGCGACGGCACGGCCGATGTCGTGGGCGTCGTCCGTACGGACGGGCGTCCGGGCACCCTCACGTACCGCTGGGAACGCAGCGACGGAACCCGGTCGGACCCCCTGCGCGAACGACTGGCCCGCGGACAGGAGGAGGCCCGGCTTCACCTCCTGTGGACGTTCCACGGATCCGGTACGCACCAGGCCGTGGCGCGCCTCGTCATCACCTCGCCCACCGCCCACTCCTCGGCGGCGACGTTCACGTACCACTGCGGCTGACGCGCGGGGCGGTTGCGAGGCCGCCCCGGGTGTCGTCAGCGTGCGCCGAACACCTGCGTCCAGTAGGGGCCGCCCTCGGTGTGGACGCCTGTCCCCATCTCCTTGAAGTCGCAGTTGAGGATGTTCGCCCGGTGGCCCGGGCTGTTCATCCAGGCCTCCATGACCTGCTCCGGACCGCTCTGGCCCTTCGCGATGTTCTCCCCGTACGTCGACCACGGGTACCCGGAGGCGGTGACGCGCTCGCCCGGTCCGTCGCCGTCCGGATTGGTGTGGTCGAAGAAGTCCCGCGCGGCCATGTCGTCGGAGTGGCCCTGAGCCGCGTCGGCCAGGGTCGCGTTCGCCGTGAGAGGGCCGCAGCCCGCCTTCGCGCGCTCCGCGTTGACGAGGCTCAGAACCTGGTCGGCGACCGACCCCTTGCCGGATCCGTCCTGCGTGCCCGCCCCGGTGCCGGTGCCGGTCCGGGTGGGTTCGGGCTCAGGCGCGGGCTCCGAGGTGCGGGGAGCGTGCGTCCTCGCCGGTGCGGGTGTGGCGGTGGGAGTCGGACCCGCTGACGTGGTGGTGGCCTCGGTTCGGGCGCTGCGCGAGGGCGTGGCCGGGCCGGGGTGCGAGGTGGGAGCGGTCGCGGTCGTGGGGACCGACCGCGTCGGTGTGGAGGAGGCTGAGGCGGAGGTGCCGCCCGCCGGCTCGTGTGATGCGGACGGCAGGTCCGGAGCCGGGGCGGCCGCACGGTTCCGGTCGTTCCCGTCTCCGGTGCGTCCGGTGCTCAGGAAGAACGATCCGCCGGCCAGGGCCATGACCGCGAGCCCCGTGGTCACGATCACCCTGCGGCGACCGCGTTCCCGCTCCTGACGCCGGCGACGACGGGTACTTCGGGTGCTCCGCCGGCCCTGCCCCGGCCGGGCGGAGTCGTACGACCGCGTCCCGATCCCGCGGACGTCCGCGAGCAGGTGCGTCGGCGGCGGCACCAGCGGCAGTCCCGCCAGCAGCGCCTCGGCCGGTACGAGGCCGTTCCCGTACGCGGCGCACTGCCCGCAGCCGCCCACGTGCCGGGCGAGGTGCTCGCGCCACGGGGCGGAGGGGTGTCCGTCCCACGTTCCCGCCTCGTACCGCAGCCCCTGGCACGGCGGATCCGCCGCCAGCGCTCCGACGACGAGCCGGGCCGCCTCGAACCTGAGCCGTATCCCTTCCCACCGGGCCGCGGTGTGCTCGACGGACCACCGCAGAGCCGTCGCGGCCTCGTACCGACTGATCTCGCCACCGCACTCCAGCCACCACAGGGCCAGCGGTCCGCCGTCCTCGGGCTCGATCCAGCGAGCCGCCGCCGCGGCCTCAGCGCTCTGGGCCGAGAGGTGGAGCCGTCCCACGGTCAGGTCCGCGAAGTCCGGACCGGGCACGGCGGACACGCCCGGGTCGCCGAGGAGGGGAGAGCGCTGCGCGTGTTCGCGGGCCGCACGCATGGCGAGGCCCAGCAGCCAGGGGCGGAACGCGGCCGGCTCCCGCGGAACTCCAGGTCCGTCGAGAGCCCTCAGCATCGTCTGCCGTACGAGGTCGTCGACACCCTGGTGTCCGTTCAGGGCGCGGCCCATCAGGTTGTAGACGAGGGGCAGATGGGTGGCGATCACCTGCCCCCTCGCCCATGCGTCGTCGCCCCTCTGCGCCTCCCTGATCGGTTCCACGGCTTCCGTGCTCGCGCCCATGCCCTGCTTCACTTTGTGCGTCCCATCCGTTCGATGCCGGCCCAGGGGAGACCCCCGGAACGGAACCGGATAACGGAAATCGGAACGGCAGCCGCGGCAGGCGCGTGAAGTACCGGGAAGGGGTCAGACGCCGGGGAGCACGCCTCCACCGGAACAGGAGCCGGGGAGGACCCCGCACGGTCGGCGCAGAGCGGCGCGTACCTCACGACCGCTCAGGGCGTCCGGCTGCACGAGAGCGATCAGTCGTCGACGAGCCGGCCGAGGACCGAGCGGTCACGGAGGTTCTGGATCTTCGCGGCGTCCTCGGTGGCCCGGTTCGTCTCGATGAAGACCGAGGCCCAGGGGCCGGAACGTTCCAGAAGGGGTGTGAAGAAGTCGAGGTCCATCGTGTCCCCAGAAGATGTCGGGGCATCGGTGCCCGAGCCTGCGCCTTTCGGCCGGTCACGGTCACCGGTTCGGTGTCGCTCACCTCTCGCGGCGCCTCTTCGTCTCCTCCCTCCTGTCCTCGTCCTCCGTACGGCGTTCGCCCTCCGCCTGGGAGGGGGTGGTCTGCCGCATGGCGTCGTCGCCGTCCCCCAGCAGCTGTGCCTCGCGGGCGCGGGCGGCCTCACGGTCCAGCTCGTGCTGCCGCCTCGCCGCGTCGTCCGACCCGTGCTCGCGGGGTCCGTCCCTGCGCGCGCTCATGGCCTGCCTCCGCTCGTCGAGGTCCCCGGAAGGCGACTGCCCCGGCTCACGCCGGGCATGCGGGTCCCCCGGCTACAGCCCGCTCACGTCGGGTCACGGTACGGCGCGAGGCCTGGCGTGCCGGGCACTCGGCGGTCGCGGTACGGCGCGAGGCCTGGCGTGCCGGGCACTCGGCGGTCGCGGTACGGCGCGAGGCCTGGCGTGCCGGGCACTCGGCGGTCGCGGTACGGCGC
>NZ_JBSGTX010000028.1:55842-62600 GCF_053607625.1 Streptomyces sp. NPDC055103 | reverse complement strand
GAGGCCTGGCGTGCCGGGCACTCGGCGGTCGCGGTATGGCGCGAGGGGGCCGTAGCCGGGCGCGCGGGCTGCTCTTCGTCGCGGTCAGCCCTGGTAGGGCACTCGGGCGATCTCCTGGATGCCGCCCAGGGTGCCCCACTCGTTCTTGCCGAGCCGGGTCAGCGGGCGCATCAGCGCCATCTCCGGGTGGCCGTCCACCATGACCGACTCGTCGACCGCCGCGTGCACGACCCGGCCGAAGACGACCGTCGAGTCGCCGATCCGCACCGTGCTGTGCAGCTCGCACTCGAGCGCCACCGGCGACGCGGCCACGCGCGGCGGCTTCACCCGCAGGCTCGGCTCCCGCTCGACGCCGCAGGCGTCGAACTCGCTGACCCCGCGCGGGAAGTCGGTCGCCGTGGCGTTGATCCGCTCGAAGAGCGCTTCGGGCGCGAGGTTGACCACGAACTGCCCCGTCTCCTCCACGTTCCGCAGCGAGTCCTTGCGTCCCACGGACGTGAACTGCACGACGGGCGGCGTGACCGAGGCGATGGTGAAGAAGGAGTGCGGGGCGAGGTTGTCCGTCCCGTCGGCCGACGTCGTGGAGACCCAGGCGATCGGCCGGGGCACGACGGTGGCGGTGAGCAACCGGTAGAAGGACGTCCGGTCGGTCAGTTCGGGATCGATGTTCACGCGCATGTCGGACAGTATGACCGCACCCCCGGAACTCACCGCCCGCACGCCCCTTGGCGTCGGGGCCCCACTGCCCGAGACTGAACCGATGACGCAGCGCGTGGACCTCGCGACCGTGATGGACCGGCTCGCCATCGACGACCTCATCACCGGCTACGCGGCCGCCGTGGACGACGCCGACTGGCCCGGCTACCGCGCCCTGTTCACCCCGGACGGCCGGGCCGACTACCGCGGCTCGGGCGGGATCGAGGGACCCGCGGCCGAGGTCGCCGACTGGCTCGCCGAGACCATGACCCTCTTCCCCGTACGCCAGCACCTCATCGTGAACCGGCGGGTCCTCTTCCGTGAGGCGGGCGGGTACCAGGAGTCCGGCGACGGCGCGGACGTCCGCGCCGACTACGTGAACCCGATGCGCTTCGCCACGGGCGAGGACTTCATCTGCGGCGGCCGCTACGCCTTCGCGGCGCTGCGCACCGACGGCGGCTGGCGGCTCCGCTCGGTCGTCGTCGACGAACGATGGCGCCGCCACTGACCGCCGGACCGTCGCCGGGCAGGGCGGGGCCCGCTCAGGCCGTTCCGGCTCGGCTCGACTCGGCCCGTCGTGCCGCGCCGGGGCCTGTCACGTCCGACACTGAAGGCAAGGGCGGGAGGGCCGTCATGCGGATGCCGTTCGTCAACCGCGACCAGGACCGTGAGCCCGCACCGGGCCGGGGCCGGTCCCCGGCGCGGGGGCACGGGCTCGTCCGTTCCCTGGTCGCCGTCGCCTGCGGCACGCTCCCCGCGCTCGCCTTCCCCGCACCCGGCCTCTGGTGGTGGGCGTACCTCGCGCTCGTCCCGTGGCTGCTGCTGATCCGTACGGCTCCGGGGGCGCGCCGCGCGGCGCTGGACGGCTGGCTCGGCGGGATCGGTTTCGTGCTCGCCGTCCATCACTGGCTGCTGCCCAGCCTGCACGTCTTCCTCCTGCCGGTCGCCGCGCTGCTCGGCCTGCTGTGGCTGCCGTGGGGCTGGCTCGTCCGCTCCCTGCTCGGCGGCGCGCCGTCACCCGCACGGGCCGCCGCCGCCCTGCTCGCGGTGCCCTCGGGCTGGCTGCTGATCGAACTGGTGCGTTCCTGGGAGGGCCTCGGCGGCCCCTGGGGGCTGCTCGGCGCGAGCCAGTGGGAGGTGCCGGCGGCGCTGCGGCTCGCCTCTGTCGGCGGGGTGTGGCTGGTGACTCTGCTGGTGGTGGCGGCGAACACCGCCGTGGCCCTGCTCGTCGCGGCGCCGGGGCTGCGTGCCGTCGGGGTCGCCGGGCTCGCCGCCTGCGCGCTCGTGGCCGGCTCGGCCGCCTGGGGCGTCGGGGCGCCGCGCGAGAGCGGGACGGTGCGCGTGGCCCTCGTACAGCCCGGGGTGTTCGACGGTCCGGACGGGGCCGAGCGGCGGTTGGCGCGCGCCGAGGCGCTGACCCGCTCGCTCGCGGGGCAACGGCTCGACCTGGTGGTCTGGGGCGAGAGCGGTGTCGGCGCCGATCCGACCGGGCGGCCCGAGCTCGCCGCGCGGCTCACGGCCCTGGCGCGGGCGGTCGGCGCGCCGCTCCTGGTGAACGTGGACGCGCGCGCCGCCGACCGCCCCGGCATCTTCAAGAGCGCCGTCCTGGTCGGTCCGGCGGGGCTGACGGGTGAGCGCTACGACAAGATGCGGCTCGTGCCCTTCGGTGAGTACATCCCGGCGCGCGGCGTCCTGGGCTGGGTGACCTCGCTCGGCAAGGCGGCCCAGGAGGACCGGCGGCGGGGCACCGCGCCGGTCGTGATGACGCTGCCCGCCGCCGACGGGACCGGAGGGCTTCGTATCGGCCCGCTGATCTGCTTCGAGTCGGCCTTCCCCGACATGAGCCGGCGGCTCGTCCGGGACGGCGCCGGGCTCCTGGTCGTCCAGTCGGCGACCAGCACCTTCCAGAACAGCTGGGCGCCCGCCCAGCACGCCTCGCTTGCCGCGCTGCGGGCGGCGGAGACGGGCCGGCCCGTCGCGCACGCGACGCTCACCGGCGTCAGCGCGGTGTACGGCCCCGACGGGAGCCGGATCGGGCCCGTCCTCGGCACCGACGCGAGCGCCGTCGCCGTCCGCGAGCTGCCGCTCTCGACGTCGACGACGGGCTACGTCCGATGGGGCGACTGGCCGTTGTACGGAGCGCTCGCCGTGGTGGGCGCCGTGTGCGCCGCCGAGGGCGCCGGCGCTCTCAGGAGGCCTGGGCCAGGGCCTCGCGGACCACGCGCTCGCACAGCTCGTGGGTGAGCAGGGCGTCGCGCGCGCTGAGCACCCGCCCCTCCCGTACGGCGTCGAGGAAGGAGAGCACGGCCTGCTCGATCCCGCGCTGGCGGGCCACCGGCACCCAGTCGCCGCGCTTGCGCAGGGTCGGCTGGCCCTTGTGGTCGACGACGTCGGAGAGGTTGAGGACCTGACGCTTGGTGTCCTGGCCCGAGACCTCCAGGATCTCCTCGGTGGAGCCGTTCATCCGGTTCATCATGCCGATGGCGGTGAAGCCGTCGCCGGAGAGCTGGAGCACGACGTGGTGCATGAGCCCCTCGCGGATCCGGGCGCGCACGTCGACGTGCTCGATCTCGCCCGGCAGGAGGAAACGCAGCGTGTCGACGACGTGGATGAAGTCGTCCAGGACGAGGGTGCGGGGGTCCTCGGGCAGGCCGATCCGGTTCTTCTGCAGGAGGATCAGGTTGCGCGGGTGCTCGGCGCACTGTGAGTAGGAGGGGGCGAGGCGCCGGTTGAAGCCGACGGCGAGGCTGACCGCACGCTTCTCGGCGAGCTCCACGATCCGCTCGGAGTCCGCGTACTCGTAGGCGAGGGGCTTGTCGACGTACGTGGGCACGCCCGCGTCGATGAGGCGGCCGGCGATCTCGGCGTGGAAGGTGGTCGGCGCGTGGACGAAGGCCGCGTCGAGTCCGGCGGCGAGCAGCGAGTCGAGGTCGCGGTGGCGCTGCGCGGCGGGCAGGTGGAGCGTGTCGGCCACCCGGTCCAGGGTCGCGGCGGTGCGGGTCTGGAGGTGGAGCTCGACCCCGGGAAGGGTGGCGAGGACGGGGAGGTACGCCTTCTGCGCGATGTCGCCGAGTCCGATGCAGCCAACCTTCACGTGGTCTCCCTTGTCGTGTCGCGCGCGTCCACCGGCCGCGCTCGTGCGTGCCGTTCGGGCTGGTCAGCTTACGCGGGGCGGGCCGGGGCCACCGGCGGGTGCCAGTCGGCGATGCCGTCGAATCCGCGCAGGGCCGGCCCGGGGCCGAAGCGGGAGACCGTCCCGAGGAGCGCCGAGCGCAGGGCGACGGCGGGCCGGGCGGAGAGCAGGGTGACCGATCCCATGCGGGCGGCCTTGCGGACGATGGCGGTGGCGCGCGGCAGCCGGTCGGCGGTGTACGCGGCGAGGGCGCGGCCCGGGTCGAAGTCGGGTGCGGAGCCGGCGTGGTGGGCGAGGACGACGGCGTCCTCGATGGCCTGGTTCCCGCCCTGGCCGAGGCTCGGCATCATCGCGTGCGCGGCGTCGCCGAGGAGCGCGACGCGGCCCCGGTGGAAGGCGGGCAGCGGGTCCGGCAGGTGGTGGACGTCGTGGCGCAGGACCTGGCCGGGTTCGACGGCGGCGAGGATCTCGGGGACGGGGTGGTGCCAGTCGCCGAAGAGGCGCAGGAGTTCGGCCTTCTCGTCGTCGGGGGCGTGGGCCCCGGCGGGGGCGGCGGCCATGGCGTACGCGTAGATCCGGCCGTCCTTGAGGGGCTGGGTGCCCCAGAGGCGTCCGGCGCCCCAGGTCTCGTGCGGGGCGAAGGGCCGAGCGGGCGCGGGGACGACGACCCGCCAGGTGGTGCAGCCGGCGTAGCGGGGTCCGGGGTGCTCGGGGAAGAGGGTGTGCCTCGTCGCGGACCGGATGCCGTCGGCGGCGACGACGAGTTCGGCCTCGGTCTCGCCGTCCGGGGTGGTCAGCCGGGCAGGGCGCCGACCGTCGCCGGGGTCGGCGAGGGAGGCGGCCGCTCCGGTGCGGACGGTGCCGTCGGGGAGGGCCGAGGTGAGGATCTCGACGAGGGTGGCGCGGTGGAGGAGGACGAGCGGACCGCCGAAGCGCGCGGCGGCGGCCTTGGCGTTCGTCCGGGCGAGCCAGCGGCCGTGGGGGGTACGAAGGCCGCCGTCGCCCTGCCAGGCGGCGAGTGCGCGGACGCGGTCGCCGAGGCCGATGACGTCCAGGGCGCGCTGGGAGTTGGGCGCGAGGCCGATGCCGGCGCCGACGGGGGCGAGGTCGGCGGCGCGCTCCAGGACGGTGACCCGCCAGCCGTTGCGATGGAGGGCGACGGCGGCGGTGAGTCCGCCGATTCCGGCTCCGACGACGACGGCGCGGTGCTGTTCCATGACTGCTCCCCGGAGTACGCAACTACAGGTGTAGTGAGTCCGACACCCCGACCGTACTACAGGTGTAGTCGCGCCGGTAGTAGGTTGTCCCCATGAGCGCACCGACCGCCGAGCCCATTCCTCCGGCCTCGTCAAACTCCCTGGCTTCCGACGCCTCACAGGCCCCACAGGCCCCACAGGCCCCACAGGCCCCACAGGCCTCATCGGCCTCCCAGGCCTCCCGCGCCGAGCGCATCGGCGACGCCGCCCTCGATCTCCTCGTCGAGCGCGGCATGCGGGGCCTGACGCATCGCGCCGTGGACGAGCGGGCCGGGCTGCCGCAGGGGTCGACCTCCAACCACGCCCGCACCCGGCAGGCGCTCCTGGAGACGGCCGTTCGCCGCCAGGTCCACTGGGAGGCGCGCGTGCTGGCCCCGGACGAGCTGCCGGGCAGCGGCCCGGGCGCCCACCGCGAGACCGGCACGGCCCCGACCGTCGAGGCCCTCGTGGACGCGCTCGCTCTCGCCCTGCACCGCTATCTCACGGACCACCGCGCGCTGCTCGTCTCCCGCTACGAACTGGCCCTGGAGGCCACCCGCCGCCCCGAGCTCCGCACCTTCTTCGACACCGCGGGCTCCGCCTTCCACGACCCGCTCGTCGCGGCGATGACGGCGGCCGGCTCACCGGCGCCCGAGCGGCACGCGCTCTCCCTCATCGCCTGGTGCGAGGGGCTGTTGTTCTCCTGCGCGGCCGGCTCCTTCCACGCCGCCGTCCCCAGTCGCGCCGAACTGCGCACCGGCTTCGAGGAGTTGCTGCGAGGCATGCTCGGCACCCCGTAGGCCGTGACCGGCCGGTGGGCCGGGGCACGGCGGGAAGACGCTGGCGCGACCGGTGACCGTGAGGGACGATGCCGCGCATGACCACCGAACGCATCGAATCCGTCACCCGCGTCGACCCGTCCACCACCTCGGGCGAGCGCGAGGCGCTGGAGCAGTGGCTCGACTTCCATCGCGCGACCCTCGCGAGCAAGTGCGAGGGGCTCGACGACGCCCAGCTGCGCACCCCGTCCGCCCCTCCGTCCGACCTCAACCTGCTGGGCCTCGTCCGGCACATGGCCGAGGTCGAGCGCGGCTGGTTCCGCCGCGTGCTGGCCGATGAGGAGGCGAGCTGGATCTACTCCACCGAGGAGGACCCCGACCGGGACATCCACGCCACGGAGGAGGACACCTACGAGGAGGCCTTCGCCACCTGGCAGGCCGAGATCGCCCATGCGCGCACCCTGGCCGCCCCGCACGGCCTCGACGACCTGGCCGCGGGCAAGCACCGCACCGGGCAGCCCTTCAACCTCCGCTGGATCTACCTGCACATGATCGAGGAGTACGCCCGCCACAACGGCCACGCCGACCTGCTCCGGGAGCGCATCGACGGCGCCACCGGCGACTGAGCAGGTCAAACAGCGCGCACCGCGCCTCACCCGTGCGGGGCATTCCCGGCCGGTAGGGGCGCGAAGATCGCCGCCGGACCAGCAGAGTGGCGCGGTGCATGGAACCCGAACCACAGCGAAGATCCTGGTCGGGGCGGCGGTCGCCGCCCTGGCGGGCTGCGCGGCGGTGGGCGCGCAGCCCACGGTGCCCGCCCCCCCCACCCCGCCCACGGCGGGGTCCTCCCTCGTCCCCCCCCCCGGAAGGGCGCCCCCGAACGGCGAGGGCCCCGGCCCCCAGGCCCCCCAATCG
>NZ_JBSGTX010000028.1:0-55832 GCF_053607625.1 Streptomyces sp. NPDC055103 | reverse complement strand
GCTACTCCCGCCGCCCCACCCGCTGGGGGGGGGGTTCCCGGACACCCCAACCCCCCCCCCCCGCGGGGGGGGGGGGGGGGCCGCCCCGGGGGGGGGGGGGGGGGGGGGGCCCCCCCCCCCGACGGTGCCCGCCCCCGCCTCCGCGCCGACGGCGGAGTCCTCCGTCGTCCCCGCCCAGGAAGTGGCGCCGCAGATCGTCGAGGGCCCGGCCCGCGAGGCCCTCGAAGCGGCGCTCCCCGCTCCCCCGCCCTCCGCCGCTCCCCCGTCGTCCTCGTCCCCCGCGCCCCGCCCGACACCCCCACCCGCGTCCGTACCCGCTTCCGCGGCCGAGCAGGACCGGCGAACGGCCGCGCCGCCGCGCCCACGGGGGCCGCGCCCCACCGTGACGCCCGGGCAGCGCGAGGTGGCGCGCCCGGAGCCGCGGCCCGCCGTGCCGGAGCTGCCGGGACTCGCGAAGCTGCCGAAGGAAGCGCCGCGCTCCCGGGCGGACGTCTGCGACCTGGGCGAGCGGTACGGGGGCTGGGACCCGCGCAGTGATCAGGCCAGGATCTGCCACGGCACGGACGGCCGGTGAGCCGCCGCCGCGGAACCCGTCGGCACCGCGCGCCCGGGCACACGGCCGGCCGCGCACCGCGCCGTCCGCCGGGCCGCCCGACCCCTCACATGCTGCGGAGCCGCAGCTCCAGGCGCTCGATCGCGGCCCGTACCCCGTTCCCGTAGCCGTCGTCGTCGAGGGTGTCCGATGCCGCGCGGGCCCGGTCCAGATGGACCCGCGCGGCGTCCGGCCGCTGGAGCTTGACGTAGTCGGCGGCGAGGTTGAGATGGAGCGACGGGTACAAGGCGCGCAGGGCGACGGCCGAGCCGTGCTCGGCGAGCCGCTCCTCCGCGAGCCCCTCGGCCGCGCTCAGCGCCCGCAGGTCCCAGGCCAGCTCGGTGTCGGCGTCGTCCTGGGCGTCGGCCATGTAGTGGGCGAGGGTGCAGCGGTGCAGGGGGTCCCCGTCGGGGCCGATCTGCTGCCACAGCACCCCGAAGCGGTTCCGGGCCTCCTCGCGGTCGCCGCCGTGGAGCAGCATCATGGCCTGCCCGATCCTGGTCATGACCCCGTCGTCCGCCGCCTGCTGCTGCTCGGTCACGCCGACCTCCACCCGCTCACCCATTGGGAGAGCCGACGCTAGCCGCACCCGGCCCGGATCCGGCCGAGGCTCAGCCGAGGTCGGGGACGCGCCAGTCGATCGGCTCGTGTCCCTGGGCCGCGACGGCCTCGTCGATCTGCGTGAAGGGCCGCGAGCCGAAGAACTTCTTCGCCGACAGGGGCGAGGGGTGGGCGCCCTTCACGACGATGTGCCGCTCCTCGTCGATGAGCGGCAGCTTCTTCTGCGCGTAGTTGCCCCAGAGGACGAAGACGGCGGGGTCGGGCCGCGAGGCGACGGCGGTGATCACGGCGTCCGTGAACTTCTCCCAGCCCTTGCCCTTGTGCGAGTTCGCCTCGCCGGAGCGGACCGTCAGGACCGCGTTGAGCAGGAGGACGCCCTGCTCGGCCCACGGCATCAGATAGCCGTTGTCCGGGATCGGGTGGCCCAGCTCCGCCTGCATCTCCTTGTAGATGTTCCGCAGAGAGGGCGGGGTCTTCACGCCGGGGCGGACGGAGAAGCAGAGGCCGTGCCCCTGCCCCTCGCCGTGGTACGGGTCCTGACCGAGGATCAGGACCTTGACCTGGTCGTACGGAGTGGCGTCGAGGGCGGCGAAGACCTCGTCCTTCGGGGGGAAGACCGGCCCCTTGGCACGCTCCTCCTCGACGAACTCGGTGAGCTGCGTGAAGTACGGCTTCCGCAGCTCATCGCCGAGGACACCCCGCCAGGACTCGGGCAGCATGCTGGTGTCGGTCATGGTCAACAACCTCCGGTGGACGTTCCTGTTCTCCGTCCGAGAACCTACCGGGGGCCACTGACAGTGACCCCCCGCGGGCCGCCCACCGGGGCAGGGTGCGGACTACCAGCTGGCGCGGCGGTGCAGCTCCCACAGCTGCATGACCGTCTGCGGGTCGAGCGCGCGCTCGGCGCCGCCGATGTCCTCACCGGCCGCGATGTACAGCTTGCCCTGCCACAGGGGAAGCAGCCGGACGTCCTGGACCATGATCTCCTGGGCCTCGACGAACTCGTCCGTGACCGTCCCGCGGTCGCTCTCGCGGCGGGACTTCGGGAGCAGCTCGTCGGTGATCCGCTTGCTCACGTAGGGCGTGCCGAGGACGTTCTCCTTGCCCAGGAAGGGGGCGACGAAGTTGTCCGGGTCCGGGAAGTCGGGGAACCAGCCGCGCCCGAAGGTCGGGTACTCGCCCGCCTGGTAGCCCGCCTGGAACTCCTTCCAGGGCTTTCCGTGCAGCTCGACCTCGAAGAGCTTGGACTCCTCCAGCTGCCGCTTCAGCTCGGTGAACTCGGCGGCCGTCGAGGAGCCGTACCGGTCGGTCGTGTACCAGAAGTCCAGTTTGACCGGCTTGTCGATACCGGCATCCCTGAGGATCTTCTTGGCCTTGGGGACGCTCGGCGTGCCGTAGCGGTCGTAGAACTTGGTGGTGTGGGCGGCGATGCCCTTGGGAACCATCGAGTACAGGGGCTCGGCGGTGCCCTGGTAGACCTTGCTGACCAGTTCGTCGCGGTCGACGAGCTGGGCGATGGCCTTGCGGACGGCCGGGTCGGCGACCGAGGGGTCCTGGGTGTTGAAGACCAGGTAGCGGATGTCGGCGCCGGTGGACTCGACGAGCTGGAGGCGCTTGTTCTCCGGCTTGTCGTCCTGGAACGCGACGACCTCCTCGGCGGTGAGGCCGCGGTAGGTGGCGTCGATCTCGTCCTTCCGGAGCGCGGTGACCATCGCCTCGGAGTCGTCGTAGTAGCGGATCGTCGCGCCGCCGTTCTTGCGGGCGGCGAATCCCTTGTAGGTGGGGTTCTTCGTCAGCTCCGCCGTCTTCCGCTCCTCGTAGGAGTCGAGGACGTACGGTCCGGAGCCGACGAGCTTGCCGTCCGTGCGGAGCTTGTCCGCGGGGTACTCCGCCGGGTCCACGAGCGACATCGCGGGGGTCGCGAGGATGAACGGGAACGTGGCGTCCGGCTTGTTCAGCCGGAAGACGACGGTGCGGTCGCCGACGGTCTCGATCTTGCCGAGCGAGCCGAGCATCCCGTTCGGGCCGCCCTTGTGGTTGATCGTACGGATGCGCTCGATCGAATGCCGTACCGCCTCGGCGTCCAGCTTGTGCCCGTTGGAGAACTTCAGGCCCTCCAGGAGCTTGCATTCGAAGACCCGGCTCGACGTGTCCGTGAACTTGCAGTCGGCGGCGTCGGACTGCGGCGCCGTACTGCCTGTCGGGAAACTCACCAGGGTCTGGAAGACATTCCGGAAGAGCTCCCAGGAATTGTCCCAGGCCGCGGCCGGATCAAGCGTGGTGGGAGAACTCATCGTACCGATGACGATTCTCTGATCCCCGGCGGAGTCGCTGTCCGAAAAGACACCGCATCCGGACACAAGGGATATGGACGCAAGGGCTGCAGCCGCCTGCAGACTGGTCCGGTTGAACACGTGCACGCTCCTCGTTCAGCCACGGGTCGGCCGACGATACCGCAGCACCCCGCCAGGTCAATCTTCGAGTCTGACGGGGCACTTGAGGCATTCGACGTATAACCGGGGCCAATCCGGACAGGAAATCCAGAAAGTGTCCGGATATCGGTCAGCCGACTCCGGCGTTCAGGAAAATCCCGCCGTCGACGACGAGGGTCTGGCCGGTGATCCACTCCGACTGTGCCGAGGTCAGGAAGGCGGCGGCGCCGCCGATGTCCTCGGGGAGGCCGAGCCGGCCCAGCGGATAGGCCGCGGCCGCCTCCGCCTCACGGCCCTCGTAGAGCGCCTGCGCGAACTTCGTCTTCACCACGGCGGGGGCGATGGCGTTGACCCGCACGAGGGGCGCGAATTCGTGCGCCAGCTGGAGGGTCAGATTCACCATCGCGGCTTTGCTCATCCCGTACGCGCCGATGAAGGGCGAGGCAGAGATACCGGCGACCGAGGCGATGTTCACGATCGCACCGCCGTTGCTCTTCTGCCAGGCGTGCCAGCTCCGCTGGGCGAAGCCGAGTGCGGAGATCACATTGGTCTCGAAGACCTTACGGGCGACCCCCAGGTCCAGATCGGCGATGGCGCCGAAGACCGGATTCGTGCCGGCGTTGTTCACCAGGAAGTCCAGCCGGCCGAAGCCGTCCATCGCCGCTTCGACGGCGGCGGCCTGGTGGGCCAGGTCGTGGGCCTTGCCGGGGACGCCGATCACCCGGTCGGCGCCGAGGCGCTCGGCGGCCTCCTTGAGGGCCTCCTCGCCGCGCCCGGTGATGACGACCCGGTCGCCGCGGGCGACGAGCGCCTCGGCGATGCCGTAGCCGATGCCCCGGCTCGCGCCGGTGACGAGGGCCACCTTGCCGGAGAGCTCCGGCTGTTCGTTCGCGGTCATGTCCGCCTTCTCCTCTCGCTGCTGTCGGTGCGTCAGTTGAGCGGGCCGCCGGCCACGTACATGACCTGGCCGGAGACGAAGCCGGCGTCGTCGCCCGCGAAGAAGGCGATCGCGTTCGCGACGTCCTCGGGGCGGCCGACCCGCTGGACCGGGATCATGGAGGCGGCGGCGGCCTGGAACTCCTCGAAGCCCATGCCGACGCGCTCGGCGGTCTGCGCGGTCATCTCGGTGACGATGAAGCCGGGGGCGACTGCGTTGGCGGTGACGCCGAACTTGCCGAGCTCCTTGGCGAGCGTCTTGGTGAGGCCCTGGAGACCGGCCTTGACGGCCGAGTAGTTGGCCTGGCCGCGGTTGCCGAGCGCCGAGGAGGAGGAGAGCGAGACGATCCGGCCGAAGCCCGCGTCCACCATGTGCTTCTGACAGGCCTTCGCCATCAGGAAGGCGCCCTTGAGGTGCACGTTCATGACGAGGTCCCAGTCGGACTCGGACATCTTGAAGAGCAGGTTGTCGCGGAGCACGCCGGCGTTGTTGACGAGGATGGTCGGCGCGCCGAGCTCGGCGGCGATCCGCGCGACGGCGGCCTCCACCTGGGCGCTGTCGGAGACGTCGCAGCCGACGGCGAGGGCCGTGCCGCCCGCGGCCGTGATCTTCTCGACGGTGTCCTTGCAGGCCGCCTCGTCGAGGTCGAGTACGGCCACGGCGCGGCCCTCGGCCGCGAGGCGGATCGCGGTGGCGGCGCCGATGCCTCGTGCGGCACCCGTGACGACGGCTACGCGCTGCTCGGTGGTGGACATACTGGTTCTCCTCGCCCTTGGATCGTCCCTGATCGCGGACGGCCCGACCGCCCCGCTCACGCGTCCCGCACATGAGCGACCGCTTAGTATCGTCCGCAGAACGAGACGCTAGAAGCGATGGCACCCGGTGTCAACGGCCCACCGGGTGCCCCAGGTCACTCCTCGTGGCGGAACGGCGACCGACACCTCCACCGATCCCCACCGTCCCCGGCCAGGCCTCAGCGCACCAGCAGATCGAGGAGCCGCTCGACCTCGGCCTCGGGGTCGGCGGTGAGCCCCGTGTGCACGGGGCCCGGCTGCACGACGGTGGAGCGCGGCGCGATCAGCCAGCGGAAGCGCCGCCCCGCGTCGTCGCGCGCGGCCTGCCCGGCGTCGTCGCCGCCCAGGCAGACCCCCTCGACCGCGCGGAGCGCGGCCCTGACACCCATGACGTCCGCCGTCGGGTCCAGGACCGCGAGCTTGGACTCGTCCAGATGGGTGCGAGCGGCCACGTAGGACCGGGCACGGCAGTAGACGACCACGCCCGCGTTGAAGCACTCACCTCGCTCGACCCGCGGCACCACGCGCAGCAGCGCGTACTCGAAGACATCGCGGTCGGTCACGTGGTGCTGTCCTTCTCGGTGGAGAGCGGCCGGGGCGCGAGGCGCTCGGCCAGCCAGCCGGGCGGCTGCTGGGGCCGGTTCTCGGTGCGGGGGCCGAGCGTGATCCGCTCGTGGATGGTGGCGGCGCGGGGCAGGAGCGCGTCGACGTAGGCGGCGCGCACCTCGTCGGTAGCGGAGAAGCCGGGCTCGTCGACGAGCCACTCGTCGGGCACGTCGGCGGCGACCTCCTCCAGCAGCTCGCGGGTGACGAGCGGCGCGAGCTCGGCGGCCGCGGCGGCGACGTCCGGCCCGAAGGGCGCGAGCGCGTGGTCGGAGGCGTCGTACGGCTTGGCGGCGGAGGCCCGCGCGCCCGGCCAGTTGTGGTGCCAGATCATGGTGGCGCCGTGGTCGATGAGCCACAGGTCGCCGTGCCAGACCAGCATGTTCGGATTCCGCCAGGACCGGTCGACGTTGTTGATCACCGCGTCGAACCAGACGACCTTGCCGGCCTCCTTCGGATCCACCTCGTAGGCCAGCGGATCGAAGCCCAGGGAACCGGGCAGGAAGTCCATGCCCAGGTTGAGCCCACCGCTCGCCTTGAGCAGCTCCTGGACCTCCTGGTCGGGCTCGGAGAGCCCGATGACCGGGTCGAGCTGAATGGTGACGAGCTCCGGCACCCGCAGCCCGAGCCGACGGGCGAGCTGCCCGCAGACGACCTCGGCGACGAGCGTCTTGCGCCCCTGCCCCGCGCCCGTGAACTTCATGACGTACGTACCGAGATCGTCGGCCTCGACGATCCCGGGGAGCGAGCCGCCCTCACGCAAGGGCGTGACATAGCGGGTCGCTACGACCTCTTGCAACACTTTCCCAGGCCACCCATCTCTTCGGCTTCGGCCGGCGCGCCAGTCTCCCCCTACCCCCAGCAGACCGTCGATGGTGCCGCGCCCCTTGCTGCCGGCTGGCTTCCGGCATGAAGAGAGCATAGTAACCGAGGGTGATCGCCGGTGAGGAGCGCCGCGGAGGAGCGCCGCACATGAGCACCGACGTGGGCGTTTCCCTTCCCGGAAGGTGAGGCGCAAACTGAAATGGAGGCTGCTTCCTGCCCCGGGGAACGGGCCCGGGATCCCTGGTCGCGCCACTCCGAGTGAGCTCCCTCGGGCTCGGTAGGAGGGAAGCGAGATGACAGAACAGGCCACCTCCGGTACACGCTGGCATCTGGCCGGCGACTGGTTCGACGTATGCAAGTGCGCCATCCCGTGTCCCTGTACGTTCGCGCAGCCTCCGACGTACGGCGACTGCGAAGGCGTGCTGGTCTGGCACATACGGGAGGGCAATTTCGGCGAGGTGCGGCTCGACGATCTCAACGTCCTGATGCTCGGCTCCTTCGAAGGCGATGTCTGGGCCGGCACGCACACCGACCCGTACGCCGCGGTCTTTCTCGACGAGCGCGCCGACGAGCGCCAGCGGGATGCCCTCGGGGCTGTCTTCGGCGGTCAGGCAGGCGGATGGCCGGCGCAGTTCGGAGAGATGTTCCACCCCGAGATGCGCGGCATGGATACAGCCCCTATCCATGTGGAGATCGACGAGGACCTGGGCACCTGGCGAGCCGAGATTCCGGGCCGGGTCACGGCGGCCGCCGAGGCTCTCACCGGCCCGACCACCCCGGACGGCGCGCGGGTCCAGGTCCACAACGCCCCAGGTGCCGAAGTCGGTCCGGGCCAGGTCGCCACATGGGGCCGGGCCACCATCGACCGCGCCGACGCCTTCGGCTTCTCCTGGGAGCGCTCCGGAAAGTCGAGCAAGCACTTCCCCTTCGACTGGAGCGGCCCCGACTGAGCGAGGACCCGGTGCAAGCAGCGTGTCCGCTGGAGGTCTCCCGTAGGAGGGCACACGATGCGCCATCACCGGACCTCAGCCGTCGCGTCCGTCCGCTCGCCCGCGCCGACCGGTGCGGGCGGAGGGCTGCTGCCGGCACGGGAACTCGCGACCGCCTGGTTGCTGGTGGTCCTGATCGCCGTGCCCGCTTGGATACTGACGCTCGGACAGGCCAGGGACATGAGGGTCGAACCCGGCACGATGGGGATGGCGCTGCCGCTGTTCCTGCTGCTGTGGGTCACGATGATGGCGGCCATGATGCTGCCGTCCATGGCGCCGGTGGCCATCACCTGGGCGCGAGGGATCGGCAGACAGTCCTCCGGCTGGACGCGGACCCTACGCACCGTCGAGTTCATGGGCGGATATCTGGTGGTCTGGGCCGCCTTCGGGCTACTCGCCTACGCCGCCCTGGCCCTCACCGGCGGCCTCGTCGACGACCATCCGACCGCTGGACGCTGGATCGGCTCGGCGGCCTTCCTGCTCGCGGGCCTGTACCAGCTCGGACCGCTCAAGTACGTGTGCCTGCGGCACTGCCGCGACCCCCTGAGCCACCTGATGCGCTACGCCGGCTTCCGGCCACCGGCCCGCGACCTGCGAGTAGGCCTCCACCACGGCACCTACTGCGTCGGCTGCTGCGCCGGGCTGATGGTCGTCTTCGTGCCGCTCGGCGTGATGAACGTGGCGGCGATGGCCGGACTGGCCCTGGTGGTCTTCGTCGAGAAGCTGTCGGCCCGGGGCGCGCTGCTCGGCCGGATCGTCGGCGTCACCTTCCTCGTCCTGGCGGTGCTCGCACCGTTCCAGGACTGGCTGCTACCGGGGCTGCAGAGCTCGACGCCACCGATGGGTGACATGTGATCCTGTGCCGCGGTCCCTGCCACCCGATGATTTCCGTGCGGCCGGGCGGCCGTGAGCGATCATGACCCGATGGACGCTCGTTTCCTTGGGATACCTCAGCTGACCGAAGTTCCGTCCGTGGCGGTCGTGGTCGACGTCATGCGCGCTTACACCGTGGCCGCCTGGGCCTTCGACCGAGGAGCGGAGAAGATCGTTCTCGCCGGGTCGCTGGACGAGGCCCTGGCGCTCAAGGCGCGCCACCCGGACTGGGCGGCGCTCAAGGACGGTCCGCACGCGCCCGGCTTCGACATGGTCAACTCCCCTGGCCTGCTGCGGTCGGTCGACCTCGCCGGGCGGACGGTCGTGCAGAAGACCACGGCGGGGACGGTCGGCGCCCTCGCCGTCAAGGACGCGTCGCTGGTGCTGTGCGCCGGCTTCGTGGTGGCGGAGGCCACGGCGCGGCTCCTGCGGGAGCGCGCGAGCGACAGTGTCACGTTCGTCGTCACCGGCGAGGACGGGCAGGCCGACGAGGATCTGGCGTGTGCGCAGTACATCGCCCGGAGGGCCACGGAACCCGTCACGGATGCGGCCGAGTACCTCCGACGCGGCGCCGCCTCGCGCGCCGCCGCCGAGTTGGGCGAGGGGGTGCGCCAGGGAGTCCATCCCGACGACGTCGCGCTCTGTCTTGAGCTCGACCGGTTCCCCTTCGCCATGGCGGCGACCCTGGAGGACTCGCTCATGGTCCTCCGTCCGTGCACCACGCTGTCGCCGGCCGGTACGGCCTCGGTCTGACCGCCGGCGCCAGGAGACCGGCGACGCGCGGGTCGTCACGGAAGACGGGCTCGCCCCTGCCGTGCACGCGGACGATGCTGGGCGGCCCCTGGAAGGCGCACCACATCACCGTGATCCGGCCGTTCTCCCGCAGGTGCGCGATGGTCTCGGCCGTGCTGCCGGCGAAGTCGAGGTAGGCGATCCGCTGCTCGTCGAGCACCGCGAAGGAGCCCTTGAGGCCCTTGGGGGAGAGATTGACCGTGCCGTCGCCGTCCAGCGGGGCGGTCGCGGTGAAGAATATCGGCTGTTCCTCGATGAACGTGCACAGACGGCCGTCGATGCGTTCGTAGGACTTTCCCATGGCCGAGAATTATGAAGGGAGGCCTTCGCCCGTCTCACCGACTTACCCGTTCCCGGCTGCGCCTCCGTCCTCGCGGGCGCGAGGCACCCGACACTGTGCGCAAGCGCAGCCCTCGATCAGGGAGCCGGATGGCCAGTCGTCTCATCCTTCGATGCCGTCACGCCCTCCTCGTCACGGCGTTCGCCGCCGTCACCACGCTCTCACCCGCCGCCACGGCGCCCGCCCTCGCTCCGCCCCCGGCCCTCTTCGACCCGGCGCCCGCCCGGGCGAGTCTGGAGCGGCTGCTGCCTTCCGTGGCCGGGCAGTTCGACCTGGTCGCCGTCGCGGAGTCCGCCTCCGGCGACTACTTCTCCGTCTCCGGGACCGCCGGGTCGATCCGCGTGCGCGGCACCTCGCCGGCCACGCTGCTCACCGGAGTGGGGTGGTACCTGGAGCAGGTGGCCGGGGTCGACATCGGCTGGCCGGGCGACAGCGTCGGGCGACTGCCCTCCACGCTCCCCGCCGTCGCCGGCACCGTCACCCGGAGCGCGGCCGTCCCCCACCGTTACGCGCTCAACGACACCGACGAGGGGTACTCCGGCGCCTACCGCGGCTTCGCCTCGTACCGGCACGACATCGACCTGATGGCGCTGCACGGCGTGAACGAGGTCTTCGTGCCGACCGGGGCCGAGTACCCGTACTACCGCGCGCTCCAGCGGTTCGGCTACGACGCGGCGGAGTTGCGCGACTGGATCCCGGGACCGGCCCATCAGGGCTGGTGGCTCCTGCAGAACATGTCGGGCTTCGCCGGCCCCGTCTCCGAGCAGTTGATCGAGGCCCGCGCGACGCTGGGGAGCAGGATCGCGGGGCACCTGCGCTCCCTCGGGATGACGCCGGTGCTGCCGGGCTTCTTCGGCACGGTGCCGCCGGGCTTCGCCGCCCGGAACCCGGGCGCGGTCACGGTTCCGCAGGGCAGGTGGGTGGGATTCGCCCGGCCCGACTGGCTCGACCCGACGGGACCGGTCTTCGCGCGGCTGGCCGCGACGTACTACCGCGTCCAGCGGCGGCGGTTCGGGGACAGCGACATGTTCAAGATGGACCTGCTCCACGAGGGCGGCACGCCGGGCCCCGTCGACGTGGCCGCGGCGGCCGGAGCCGTCCAGCGGGCCCTGGAGGCCGCGCACCCCGCCGCCACCTGGGTCATGCTCGGCTGGCAGCGGAACCCTTCGGCGGCTCTGCTGAGCGGCGTGGACCGCCGCCGGGTCCTCGTCGTCGACGGTCTCTCCGACCGGTACGACGGCCTCGACCGCGAGGCGCAGTGGGGCGGTACGCCCTACGCGTTCGGCTCGATCGGCAACTTCGGCGGCCACACCAGCCTGGGCGCCAACAGCGCCGTCTGGGTCGGCCGTTTCCACGCGTGGCTGGCCAAGCCCGGGTCCGCGCTGCGCGGCATCGCCTACCTCCCCGAGGGCACCGGCGGGAACCCCGCCGGGTTCGACCTCTTCACCGAACTCGCCTGGCAGCCGGGCCCGATCGACCACCGGACCTGGTTCGCGGAGTACGCCGCACGGCGCTACGGCGGGGCCGACTCCCACGCCGCCGCCGCGTGGGAGCAGCTGCGCCGCGGCCCGTACAGCACACGATCCGGTACGTGGAGCGAGCCGCAGGACAGTCTCTTCGCCGCCCGGCCGAGCCTGACGGCGGCCAGGGCGGCTCGCTGGAGCCCCACCGCCATGCGCTACGACGCCGCCACCGTGGAGCGCGCGCTCGCGGAGCTGCTCCAGGTGGCTCCCGAGCCGCGGACGACCGACGCCTACCGCTTCGATCTCGTCGACGTGGCGCGCCAGGCGCTCACCAACCGCGCCCGCGTCCTTCTCCCGCGCATCCGGACGGCGTACGAGGCCGGGGATCTGGCCGGCTACCGGAAGCTGGTGGCCGAGTGGAACGCCCATCTGGAGCTGCTGGGGCGGCTGGTCGCCTCCGACCGGCGGTTCCTGCTCGGCCCGTGGCTCGCCGACGCCCGCGCCTGGGGGGCGAACCCCGCCGAGCGCGACCGGCTGGAGTACGACGCCCGCTCGATCCTCACCACCTGGGGCGACCGGCATCCGAGCGAGGCGGGCGGGCTGCACGACTACGCCAACCGTGAATGGGCCGGTCTCGTCCAGGACGTCTACGCGCCGCGCTGGGCCGCGTACTTCGCGCGTCTCGACCGCGCGCTGGTGAGCGGTCGTGGCGACGGGAGCGGTGTCGCCGACGGTCATGACGACGGCAGCGGCAGCGGTACGGAGCCGGTGGCCGTCGACTGGTTCGCGAGCGACGACGCCTGGGCGCACGGGCTTCAGCGGTACGCGACGACCCCGGCCGGCGACCCCGTCGCCCTGGCGGGCGAGGTGCTGGCGGCCCTGACGAGGTGATCCGGAACGGCGTCTCTACCCTGGGGAGGTGCTTCCCCGAACCCTCCTCACGAGCCCGTCCCTCGCCGACGCCGCCCTGCTCACCCACAGGGAACAGGGCCGCGCGTGGCCCCTCCTGGCGTGGGCCCCGGGACCCGGCGTACGGATGGTGTCGAGCGCCGTCCTCGGCGGCGGCATCGGGGAACGGGCGTGGGTCCTCAACGCCCAGGTCCCGCCCGGCTACGACCGGCTGGACCCCGTCGCCCACCTCCGCGCGCTGGCCTCCGGAGCCGGGCTCGAAGGCCCCGGGGTGGGGCTCATGACGGCGGCCTCGGTCGAGAACCGGCGGCACGCGACGGACGGTGGTGCCGAGGCCGTCGTCACCGCCGGGATCGGCGTACGGGGATGGGCGGCCGCACCGGGAGAGGGCGGTGTGGCGGCCCCGCGCCCCGGGACGATCAACATCATCGTGTCGCTGCCCGTGCCGCTCACGGACGGCGCCCTCGTCAACGCGGTCGCCACCGCCACCGAGGCGAAGGTGCAGGCCCTCGTCGAACTCGGCGCCGACGCCTCGGGCACACCGACGGACGCCGTCTGCGTGGCCGCCCCCTCCCCTACAGGGACCGGGCCGTCCCCCGAGTCGTTCGCCGGACCGCGGTCGCTCTGGGGCGCGCGGCTCGCGCGCGCGGCGCACCGCGCGACGTACGAGGCCTGCGCCGGACTCCTCCTCCGGCCGTAAAGCCCGCTTCTGGCTGACGGACCCGATCCTGGGGGCTCTCAGCCGTGCGAGAGCAGCGCCGCCGTGAGCTCGGCCGCGCGGCGGTGCCAGAGGCCGGCGCCCCGGAGCATGGCGTGGCCGCCGGTCGGCATCGGGATGCCCGCCGCGTCCGCGCCCGCCGCCCGCGCCCTGCGGACGAAGTCCCAGGACTCGCGCGCCGACGTGACGCGGTCGGTCTCGTCGTGCAGGAGGTAGAGCCGTCGGCCGCCGAGGTGGTCGACGGGCTCGCCGGTGGGGCACCAGGGCGCGAGGGCGACGACGCCGCGCACGGCCGGGGCGCCGGCGGCGCTGAGTGCGGCGCGGCCGCCCATGGAGTGGCCGAGGAGCACGACGGGCACGGTCCCGACGCGGTCCCGGAGCCGGACGAGGGCGGCCTCGGCGTCCCGGGCGGCGTCGGCGCGCGAGCCGTTCCAGCCGCGGTGGCGGTAGCGGACCTCGGCGACCAGCACGTCCCGGCCCCGGACGGCGCGGGTCACGGCGGCGACGAAGGGCCGCATCCGCAGGGCGGGCAGGTTGAGCGCGGGCGGCGGCTCCGGCCCGTCGGCTCGGCCCCCGTGGAGCAGCAGAACCGCCGCGGTGGGCACCGCCGGCGAGCTGCGGACCAGGAGGGCGCCGGGCTCGGTCGGCTTCGCGCGGCAGCCGGTCCCGGAGGTCATCGGGAACCCGCGCGGCTCGTGCGGACCGCCTGGGCCACCTGCGCCGTTTCAGCCGGATGAGCCGGGTGAGCCGGATGGCCCCGACGAGCCGGATGGCCTCGACGGGTCGCAGCGGCCCTGCGGGCCGCGTGTCCGGGTCGCCGCGCCATGGGTGCCTCCAGGAGTCGCCTGCCGCTCCCCGCCACCTATGGTCCGCCCACGACGCGCGGAGAGACGACCGTGAGGGCCGCAGTCTGCCATCACGGCGTCCCGGGCGTGCCGACGGGCCCGGGTGGGGCGGGACAGGCGACCGTGCCGGGCCTGACGGCGAGCTTGATTCTCGGGGTGGTGAGAAGGCCCGGGATCTGGAAGTCCTGGGCGGTGCCGACGATCCGGTCGAACTTCGCGTAGCGCGCCTGGATGCCGAAGCGGTGCTGCGGACTGTCGAGCGGGTTGGGGACGTACGCCCCGGACGCGTCCTTGACCGTCTTCACGTCGGCGCCGTTGACGTTGAGATCGACGATGCCGTCCATGTCGAGGACCCCGGTGGCGGTCCGCAGGTCGAGGACGGTGTTCCGGGTCCGGATCTCCCACGAGCCGGGGTTGTCGTCGCCGAGGGTGAGCAGCAGCGTGTACGTGGCCCCCGCGATCGCCTGTCGTTGGCTGAGGCACAGTCCGTTGAGCACACCGTCCGCGAAGCCCATGCGGAGTACGCGGACGGTGCCGGTGGTGCCGTCGGACCGGACGACCTCCTGGTCGACGACCGCCGCGCCGTACTGCGTCCCGTACAGGCTGCTGGTCGTGAAGTCGACGGGGCGGTCCTGGATCCGGAGGCCGACGGCGAGCGCGCCGCTGGCCATGGCGGACCCGAGGCCGGCCGCCGCCAGCAGCGCGGGCACGGCGACGGCGAGCGAGCGACGCCAGTGGGTGCGTCCTTCGGGGGCGGAGTGGCGGGGGTGACGGTCGGGGCTCATGGGACGGTCACCGTGATGGTTCCGGGGAGGTGGACGGGGTTGTCGGTGGAGTCGAGCGCGGCGTGGTCGTCGACCGTACGGATCGCGTAGATGTCACCGGCGAAGTCCTCGGCCCCGGCGGTCAGAGGGATGAGGGAGCCGAAGAAGTCGAGCAGCCCCTGCACTCCGCAGATCTTGACGAGGACCCGGACGCAGACGTTGGTGATGTTCCCCCACATCGTGGTCGTCTCCGGTTTCCCGGCGCTGTCGTAGCCGCCGAGGGAGCCCTCGCCCGGCACGTCGATGGTGACGGTGTGCCCCGCCGCCCGCTGGGTCACGTTCATGTGCGAGCGGATCTTGAGTTTGGTGAAGGTGTACTGGGTCGTCGTCCGGGTCGTGCCGTCGGAGAGCCTGATGGTGACGTTCTTGTCGACGGTCATCGAGACGGCGACCATGCTCGCGATCGTGACGTGCAGCGGGTCGGGGGACGGGAGGAAGGGCACGCCCAACGGCTCGGGCGCGGCGACCGCCCGGCCCGTGGCGCCGCTCGGCTGCCCCGACCAGACGGCCGTGGCCACGGCGAGGAGCAAGGCGGTGGTCACCGCGGTGAGCCGGGACCGTACGCGGCGCGTCACCCTTCCACCGCCGTCGGCACGCCCCGGTCCGTCGGCCTGTCCGCCGCCCGCACGCCCCGGTCCGCCGGCCTGTCCGCCGCTCGGCGGCGCGGGCGCTTGGCGCCCCAGCCCACCGTCATCGAGCCGCCGAGGACTCCGAGCGTCATGCCGAGGAGGAAGCCGCCGAGGTTGGAGACGACGAGGGAGACGACCGCGAGGACCACGCCGATGAGCCCGAAGGTGTAGCGCTGGGAGGGCAGCGCCATCGGGATCAGGCCGCAGAGGATCATCCCGCCGCCGACGAGGTAACCGGCCACTCCCCCGAAGCCCGTGCTCACGATCAGCTGGAGGGAGCTGAGGGAGAACCTGAGAACGGTCCACCCGCCGGCGACCAGCCACACCCCGCCCCAGAAGGGGCGGGTCCTGCGGAAGGCCCGGAACCACTCGTACGCGACCCTCACCCGGCCCGGCACACCCGGCCCGCCCGCCGTGCCCTCCTCGCTCACCCGGCTCAGCACGTCGTCGCCGATCCCGCGACGACCCTGATCCTCAGGTCCGGCAGGACGAGCGCCCCCGCCATCTCCGCGTCGTACGCGGTCGCGTTCAGCCCGTGCAAGGTGATCGAGCTGCCTCCCTCGCCGCCCGCAGAACCGAGTCCGAAGCCGCCGGGCAGCGCGCCCGTGAGCGGCTTGCCGGCCACGGTGACCTGGTCGGCGGACTGGCCGAGTACCGCGTTCTGAAGGGTGGTGGGCCCGTACGACTGGAGCTCGGTGGCCTGGATGTACAGGTTCGACGCGTCGATGTCGGTGGTGAACGTGCCGGGCGGCGCGGCCGTCACCTTCTGGCCGCCCGTCAGGAGCAGCGAGTACGGGACTCCCGCGATCGTCTGGTGCACGACGCCGCAGAGCCCGGCGAGCCCGGCGCTGGCGAAACCGACGCGCGCCATCGCGGTGTTCGTGGTCGTCGTGCCGTCCGGGCGCCCGACGGCCGGGGTGTTGACGATGGCCCCGAAGCCGGAGCCCTCGACGCCGTTGGAGGTCAGGGTGAAGGGCTGCCCGGTGACGCTGAAGTTGGCGGCGAGGGCCCCCTGTGCCAGCGCGGCTCCCAGGGCGCCGACGGCGATCGCCGAGGGGACGAGGGCGAGCGCGCCGCGCCCCCAGCGGGTGCCGCGCCGGGTGCCGTCGGAGGCCTCGGCGAGCATCCGGGCGTTCCACTCGGCGGCGGTGCGGGTGCCGGTCGCGCGGATCCGGCCGAGACGGGTCGTCAGATGATTCATACGGATCCGCTCCCTACGGACACGGGCGATGGGGTGGCGGAGCGCGTACGGCGGAAGGGACCGCCGCCACCGCGCCGCCGGGCGGGCTTCTCCGGCAGCCAGGCGAAGGCCATGGAGCCGCCGAGGACGGAGAGGAACATTCCGACGAAGAGGCCACCGAGGTTCGAGAGGGGGAAGGAGGCGACTCCCGCGATCACCGCGATGACGCCGGCGGTGTGGCGCTGACCGGGGAGCAGCAGGATCAGCAGGGCCATCGCCATGAGGACGACACCGCCCGCCATGCCCGCGATGCCTCCGACACCGACCTGGAGGATCTTGCCGAGCGGCGCCATCGGCAGGAAGAAGATGACGAAGCCGCCGGTCCCGGTCCAGAGGGCCGCCCAGAAGGGCCGGGTACGACGCCAACGCCGAAAGGCCGTACGTGCGCCACGCCGGACGGGTGCAGAGGCCGCGGCTCCGGTCGGCTCAGGCGGCGGATGGACGGTCATGAGGCCCTCGCAGTCGATGGTCGGGACGGACGTGCCCACTCGCGTCGGCAGGGGTCCGGTCAAGTCAAGTCAAGTCACGTCAGGTCAGGTCAGGTCAGTGGATAGCTGGGTGGCCGGGCCGGTGGGACGGAGCCGGGGATCCGCGTCCTCCTCGCAGCGACGCGGATCCCCGGCGTCCGGCATCAGGGACGGTTCAGCAGGGCTTGTCGCCGTGGGCGATCGCGATCGCCAGGTCCGGCAGCGTGATCGCGCCGGAGATCGTGGCGCCGTTGGCGTCGGCGTTGAGGTTCTTGATGTCGGTCCGGCCGCCGGTGGCGTCCAGGCCGAACTGGCCCGGGGTGCCGTCGTTGATGCCGGTGCCCTTGATCCCGGCGCCGTCGGCCGCGGCGCCGATGACGTTCGGGGTGGCGTCGCTCGCGTTCAGCGTGGCGGTGGCGGCCTTGAGCGACTGCGCGTCGAGGACCAGTTTGTTCGCCTGGAGCCCGGCGCCGGCGACGAGTTGGTCGCTGGTGAGCGGGGTGGCCGCCGCCGGTGAGGAGATGTTGAGCGACCAGGTGCCGAGGCTGCCGACGACCGGGAGGTTGACCGACTGGACGGCGTGGACGCAGATGCCGTCGAGACCCGCCTTGGCGATGCCGACCTCGGCGGCGCCCTTGGCCCCGCCGGCGTCGATCGTGTGCATGACCGCGCCGATGCCCTGCGGAGCGGCGACGGTCTTCGAGCTGAGGGTGAAGGGGACGCTCGTCAGCGAGAGGTTCGCGGCGAGCGCGCCCTGCACCATCGCCGTGGCCATGGCCGCCACGGCCGCGGTCGCGGGCAGGGCCAGGAACGCCGATCTGCGCCAGCGGGTGACGCCTCTGTGTTCTTCCTGCATGTGAACTCCAACCGTCGTCCCGCGCCGGCGGCGCGGGTGGGTGTGGACACGGCAGCCGTGCGTCTCGCGGCCGGACGACCGAGGACGGAGGACACTTCACTACTGCCTGTTCGAGAATTGGACAGTTACCGAGGATGTGTCAACACTCTGGACAGTTCTGAGGAGAATTCCCGCTGGACTAGGCTGGGCCGATGGCACGGTTCAGGGAGACGGTCCGGACACTGCTGCGCGAACGCCTCCTGGACGCGGCGTACGAGGCGGTCGCCGACCGCGGTTTCGACAAGCTCCGGATGGCCCACCTCGCCGGAGCCGTGGGCGTCAGCAGGCAGACGCTGTACTCCGAGTTCCCCTCCAAGGAGGCGGTCGGCGAGGCCCTGTTCCAGCGCGAGTTGGAGCGCTGCCTGCTCGGCATCCAGCAGGGCCTGGACGCGCACCGGGACGACCTGCGCGCGGCCGTCGAGGCCGCCGTCGGCTTCACCCTCACGCTGGCCGGCCGGAACCCGCTGATCAAGGCCGTCCTGACCAGCACCGGCGAGGACGGTCTCCTCCCCTACCTCACCACCCGGTCCGCGGCCGCGTTCGAGACCGCGACGGCGATGGCCGACGCGTACGTCTCGGAGGCCTGGCCCGGCATGGACCCGGTCGCGCGCGAGCTGGCCGTGGACGCGGCGGTCCGGCTGACCGCCAGCCACATCGTCCAGTCCACCGCGTCGCCCGAGGAGTCGGCCCGCCGTATCGCCGACACCGTGGTCCGGGTCGCCCTGAGCACGGGCGAGGAGACCCTCGCGCCCACCCGGCAGACGGGCTGACGGCCCCGGCCCCTCACGGACCGGGCCCCGATCGCCCCTCCAGCCCCGATCGCCTCTCCAGCCCCGATCACCCCTCCAGCCCTGGCCGGCCGCCCAGGCCCGGCGAGGTCGAGAAGGGGAAGACCCGGAGGCCGACCCTCCCCTCGACGCGGCCGAGTTCCCCCCAGCCGTACGACCGCGAGTCGTCCGACAGATCGGGGTTGTCCCCCAGATAGAAGAACGCGCCCTCGGGCACGGTCCGCAGCTCCGGCCGCGCCGACCGGGTGCCGTCCGGCGCGCAGCAGGCGCCGACACGGCTCACTCGCGCCGTCCACTGCGGCGCCACCACGCGGAGGACGGGGCCCTCGCCCCGCTCCTGGAGGAGGACCTCGAAGGGCCGTTCCGGCGTGGAGGCGATGGCGACCCGATCGCCGGGCAGTCCGATCACCCGCTTGACGAGCAGCGCGTCCCTGCCGGTCACCCGGAGCAGCACGACGTCGAAGCGGCGCGCCTCGCCCGCCGAGCCCGGCGCGACGAGCAGGCGGTCCCCCTCCGTGAGGGTGGGCGTCATGCTCGTGCCGTCGACGCGGACGCTCAGCGATGTGACGGCCACCGACGCGAGGAGACAGAGCAGGACGCCGGTGCCGAGGACGGCTCCGGCCGCCCGGCGCGCGTTCACCGGCGACCGGCGGGGTCCGGGGGCCGGACGGCGCCGGACCGGTCGATTGCGGTCATGGCGGGACGGTAGGCCCGGCGGTGGGCGGCGGCCGTGACCGTACCGCTCACGGTTGTTGACCGCGCGACACCACCGTCACACTCCCGCCGGAGTGACCTGCATCACATCGTGTCACAGGGTCCGGTCGGGCGGTGTCTTGTGCACGAACCGCTGGAAACGAATGGAGACACCGCGATGGGGAACACCGAAGTTGTCGTGATCGGCGGCGGGTACGCCGGAGTGATGGCCGCGAACCGTCTGACGCAGCGCGACGACGTGAGCGTGACGCTGATCAACCCGCGCCCGGACTTCGTCGAGCGGATCCGCCTGCACCAGCTCGTCGCCGGGTCCGACGACGCGGTCGTCGCGTACACGGAGGTCCTGCGCGAGGGCACCACCCTCCTGGTCGACACCGTGACCCGGATCGACGCGGCCGGGCGCAACGTGACCCTGGCGAGCGGCGGCACCGTCCGCTACGACTACCTGGTCTACGCGGTCGGCAGTGGCAGCGCCGACCCGCGCGTGCCCGGCGCGGCCGAGTTCGCCTACCCGATCGCGGACCTGGAAGAGGCGCAGCGGCTGCGGCCGGCCCTCGACGCCGCGGCCATGACGGCCCCCGTGACGGTCGTCGGTGGCGGTCCGACCGGCATCGAGACCGCCGCCGAACTGGCGGAGACGGGCCGCGCCGTGACCCTGGTCTGCGGGAGGGTGCTCGGCCCGTACCTGCACCGGCGCGGTCGCCGCTCGGTCGCCAGGCGGCTCGCGGCCCTCGGGGTGACCGTGGTCGAAGGCCCGGGGGCGAAGGTGACGGCCGTGACGCGCGACGCCGTGCTGCTCGACGACGGCCGCACGCTGCCGAGCGCGGTGACCGTCTGGACCGCCGGCTTCGGCGTGCCGGACCTGGCCGCGCGCAGCGGGCTGAGCACCGACGCCCTGGGCCGTCTGCTCACGGACGAGACGCTGACGAGCGTGGACGACGACCGTGTCATCGCGGCCGGGGACTCGGCGGCGCCGTCCAACCTGCCGCCGAGAATGAGCTGCCAGGCCGCGACGCCGATGGGTGCGCGGGCCGCCGACACGGTCCTCAGCCGGATCGCGGGGGAGGCGCCCGAGCCGCTCAACTCGGTGTTCGCGGGCCAGTGCATCAGCCTGGGCCGAGGCGGCGGCATCTTCCAGTTCGCTCACCGGAACGACATCGCGCTGTGGTTCCACATCGGCGGTCGCACCGGCGCGAAGGTCAAGGAGATCGTGTGCAAGGGCACCGTGAAGCACCTGGGCGAAGAGGCGCGCGAGCCCGGCAAGTACGGCCTGCACCGGGTCTCGGGAGGCGGCCAGCGCGAGAAGCTGCTGGGGGCCGCGCGCGAGCGCGCGGAGCGGGTGGGCCATGATCTCACCCACCGATGAGAAGGATCTTGCTGTGGACGCGTACGCGGGGACCGAAGGCGACCTTGGCCGACCGAGAAGGAACGGGGTGGAGGCATGAGCGACCATGAAGGCATGAGCGACCGGGCCGCCGACCCGGCGACCGAGTCGTTCGTCGCCCACCGCAACCTCCTCTTCACCGTCGCCTACGAGATGCTCGGCTCGGCGGCCGACGCCGAGGACGTCCTCCAGGAGACCTGGCTGCGCTGGGTCAAGGTCGACCTGGAGGAAGTGGGCGACCAACGCGCCTACCTGGTCCGGATCACGACCCGACAGGCACTCAACCGGCTGCGCACCGCGAGCCGGCGCCGGGAGTCGTACGTGGGCCCCTGGCTGCCCGAGCCCATGCTCACCGCGCCGGACGTCGCCGAGGACGTGGAGCTCGCCGAGAGCTTGTCGATGGCGATGATGCTCGTCCTGGAGACGCTGTCCCCGACGGAGCGCGCCGTCTTCGTCCTGCGCGAGGCCTTCGGCTTCGGGTACGAGGAGATCGCGGCCGCCGTCGACAAGACCCCCGCGGCCGTCCGTCAGATCGCGCACCGCGCCCGTCAGCACGTCGACGCCCGCCGTCCGCGCCGGACGGTCTCCGCGAGCGAGACGCGGGCGGCCCTGGAGTCGTTCCGGCGCGCGTTCGAGACCGGGGACGTCCAGGGCCTGCTCGACGTCCTCGCCCCCGAGGTCGTCTACATGGGAGACGGCGGCGGGATCAAGCACGCCGCCTTGCGTCCCGTGCTCGGGGCCGACAAGGTGTCCCGCCTCATGGCGGGCTTCACCGCCAGGGCCGACGGGGTCGGCATGACGATCACCCTCGGCCCCACCGTCGCCAACGGCAGCCCGGCGCTCCTCGTCCGCCTGGACGGCGAGATCGACGGCGTCATGGCGGTCCACGTCGAGGACGCCCGCATCACCGGCGTCTACTTCGTCCGCAACCCGGAGAAGCTCTCGCGCGTGACATCGGAGACGCCGCTCACCCTGCGCTGACGCCCCGGACTCCCGGGGCGGGTGAGTAGGGACCGCCGGCCACCGACCAGGGACCGCCGGCCACCCGACCACGGATCGCCGCCGGAGGCGCCCTCACCCGCCCCGGGCCCGAAAGGCCCGGGGCGTCTCGCCTGTCCAACGCCGGAACGCCCGGTGGAACGCGCTGGGTTCCGAGAAGCCCAGCTGCCGCGAGAGCCGCTCGATGGAGACCCGGCCGCCGGCGAGTTCGGCGAGGGCGTGGTCCCGCCGCACCTGGTCACGAAGCCGCTGGTACGTGGTCCCCTCGGCGGCCAGCCGACGGCGGAGGGTCTGCGGGCTGACGGACAGCCGGTCGGCGAGCTGTTCGGGCGTCGGCACCGGCTCCACGGGCAGAGCCGTCCCGATCAGGTGCCGGACGCGGCCCGTCACCGTACTGCCGTAGTCGGCGCGGACGAGCACGTCGGCCGGGGCACGGCGGAGGAAGGCCTTGAGGGCCGCCGCGTCGCGCAGGACGGGCTCGTCGAGGTCCGCCCGGTCGAAGACGACCGCCGTCCGCCGGGCGCCGAAGACACAGGGCACGCCGAACAGGAGGGCGTACTCCTGGGCGTGCCGGGGCTCGGGGTGGGCGAACTCGACGCGCCGCAGACCGATCCGGCGGCGGATGAGCCAGCCGGCGAAGCGGTGGGCGACGAGCACGGTGGACTCGACACCGAAGTGGAGGGGGTCGTCGTACCCGGCGACGTCGAACTCCATCCGGGCCTCGTCGACCCCGCCCTCCCCCACCCGCCCGATCGCGGCCTCCCCCGCCCATCCGCTCCCACCCTCCCCCGCACGCCCCTCCCCCGGCTCGACGAGCCGGAATCGCGGCCCGGCGGGGAAGAGTGCGTAGAAGGCCTGGCTCCGCCGGAGCGCCTCGCGCAGGTCGCGGCTGCCGTGGACCACGGCATGGCCCATCATCGCGAAGGTCCCGACCTTGCTGGGCGCGCCGCCGAAGCCGATCAACTCGTCGTCGAGGACGGCCCACAGCAGCCTCACGAGCCGCCCGAACTGTTCCGCCGACACCCTCGCCCCCGCGTCCCCGAGGAGGTCGGCGGGCAGTCCGGCCCGGGCGAGCAACGGCTCGGGCGCGAGTCCGCGCCGCTCGCCGCCCAGCAGCACGGCGCGTACGTGGTGGGCACTGACGCCGACCAGGTCGGTTGACACTTTCATCGCCACGTGTCCATGTTCCGACATTCCACCAAGAACTGTAAGGCGCCCGAAGACCCGATCCTGTGAACGGGGCACAGGTCACACCCGTACCGTCGGGTGCCAACACACCAGTGCGCGAAGGAAAGAGGGGCAGCACATGAGCGGAGTGGCACGCAGGACGGTGGTCTCGGCGGCGGGCGCCGCGGGCCTGGCGGCGGCGCTCGCGGCCTGCGGCGGCGACAGCGGCGAGGACAAGGGCACGGAGGAGCAGGCGGGCGCCACCCTGGCGCGGACCGGGGACATCCCGGTGGGCGGCGGCAAGGTCATCGGCGGTCAGGGCCTGGTGATCACCCAGCCGAAGGCCGGCGAGTTCCATGCCTTCTCGTCCAAGTGCACCCACGCGGGCTGCGCCGTCAGCGAGGTCAAGGACGGCGCGATCGTGTGCCCCTGCCACCAGAGCCACTTCGACGTGTCGGACGGCAGCGTGAAGTCCGGCCCGGCGACCGCCCCGCTGCCGCCGATGCCGATCCAGGTGGTGGGCGACGCGATCAGCCTCGGCTGACGGGACCTCCGGGGCGGACCGTACGCCGGGGAGCCTTCCAGCAGCCCAGCACCTCGTCCGTCGTCGTGATCGTGGCGACGAGGGCCAGGGTGTTCCGGATCATCGCGGGGGTGTAGTCGGCCGGCACGCCCGCGATGGCGTCGCCCGGCACGACGACCGTGTAGCCGCGGTTCACGGCGTCGAAGACGGCGTTGGGCACGGCCACGTTGGCGGAGACGCCGGTCACGATCAGCGTCCGGCAGCCGAGGTTGCGGAGGAGCGCGTCCACGTCCGTGCCGGCGAGGGGCGAGAGCCCGTGCAGGCGGCGGACCACGATGTCCTCCTCCGCGACCTCGATCGGTTCGGCGATCCTCACGGCCGTGCTGCCGCTGTGCTGCTGCACCGGCAACCGGGCGGCGGCCCGGAAGAGCCGTGCGTTGGTGTTGGCTCCGCGCCCGTCGGGGCGTCGCTCGGCGACGGCGTGGATCACCTGGACGTCCGCCTCGTGCGCGGCGGCCACGAGCCGCGCCACGTTCCGCAGGGCGCCCGACGCGCGCGCCACGGCGGCGAGTTCGGGTAGGGCGCTCTGCGCGCCGACGACTCCCCGCTGGCACTCGACGGTGAGGAGTACGACCCCGCCGTCCGGACGGATCCACTCCTTGAGCCGGTCTCTCGCACTCTCACTCATGGTCTCCCCTTGCCTGCGGGCGAATGGCCCTCCATGCTTTCTGACGTCTCATCAGAAATCCAGAAGGGTGCGGACGATGACCGTCGCACAGCGCCATGGACGCCGGATCATGATGACCCCGGCCGAGCTCGATTCCTTCCTCGCCGAACAGCGCACCTGTCGGGTGGCGACCGTGTCCGCCGACGGCCGGCCGCACGTGAGCGCGCTCTGGTTCGCCTGGGACGGCAGCTCGCTGTGGTTGTACTCGCTGACGCGCAGCCGCCGTTGGGCGGAGATGCGCGCCGACCCGAGGATCGCGGTCGTGGTGGACGACGGCGAGGAGTACGGAGAGCTGCGGGGCGTGGAGCTGTCGGGGACGGTCGAGTTCGTCGGCGAGGCGCCCCGCACCGGCGAGCCGTGCCCCGCACTCGAAGCGCCCGAACAGCTCTTCGCCGCCAAGAACTTCGGTCTGGAATCGATGCCGCACGACGGCCGCCACGCCTGGGCGAGGCTGACCCCGGAGGCCGTCGCGTCCTGGGACTTCCGCAAGATCTAGAACCCGGGTGGTCGCGGGGCGGCCGTCAGCTCCCGAGGGGCTCGGCCGCCGCTCGCAGGGCCGCGGCCACCGCGCGTACGGAGGGACGGCGGCCCGCGTCACCGCGCCAGGTGGCGTAGATGTGCCGCCGCATCTTCTGCCGTACGGGCACGAAGACGACGCCTTCCGGCAGCGGGCGGCCGAGGCGCGGCGTCACGCACACCCCGAGCCCTGCCGCCACCAGCGCCAACTGGGTGTGGTGCTCGCCGGCGAGGTGCCCGATGCGCGGCTCGATGCCCTGCGAGCGCAGCGTGAACATCAGCCAGTCGTGACAGAACTCACCCTCGGGCCAGGACACCCATTCCTCGTCGGCGAAGTCCACCAGGTCCACCGACTCCCGCCCGGCCAGCCGGTGCCCGGCGGGCAGCGCCACGTCCGCCGAGTCGTCCAGGAGGTGCGCCCGCTCCAGGCCGCCCGGCACGGGCGCCCGCTTGTTGCTCCAGTCCAGCACGATCGCGAGGTCCGCGTCGCCGCGCAGCACCGCGCGCACCCCCGGCTCGGGCTCCAACTCCGTCGTCCGTACACGGAGTTCTGGATGGGCGGCGGTCAGGGAGGCGAGCGCGGCGGGGATGAGCCCCCGGGCCGCCGACGGGAAGGCCGCGAGCCGCACCTCGCCCACGACCCGGCCACTCTGCGCCTCGATGTCGGCCTGGGCCAACTGGACCTGGGAGAGGATCCGGGCGGCGTGCTCGGCGAGCAGCAGACCGGCGTCGGTGAGCCGCACCCCCCGGCCGTTCTTGGCGAGCAGCTGCTGCCCCACCTCGCGCTCCAGCTTGGACAGCTGCTGGGAGACGGCCGAGGTGGTGACGTGCAGCCCGTCGGCCGCGCCGCTCACCGAGCCGTGCCGTGCGACGGCATCGAGGGTCCGCAGGCGCTCCAGATTCAACATGTAAGCGATACTAAGGGGAGGGGTCGAAGAAGTCTCGCTTGTCCTAAGGGGTTGAGGGGCGTCACCCTGAGCGCATGAGCCCCGCAGTCCCGCCCGGTCCGTCCCCCGCCCGCACCACCACCCCCGCCTCTCCCACCTTCCCCAGCGCCTCAGCCCCCGCCTCCCGCACCACTTCCTCGCGCCTCTCGCACCGCACCCGGCTGCTCGACTGGCGCGTCCGTTTCGGCGCCCTGGCCCTCATATGGGGCTTCAGCTTCCTCTTCATCAAGGTCGGCACGGAGGGCTTCGCCCCGTTCCAGGTGACGTTCGGGCGCCTGCTGTTCGGTACGGCGGTGCTCGCCGTCACCCTGGCCGTGAAGCGCGACCGGCTGCCGCGCGGCGCCCGGGTCTGGGGCCATCTGACGGTCGCGGCCTTCCTGCTCAACGCACTGCCGTTCTCGCTCTTCGCGTACGCGGAGCTGACGATCCCCTCGACCCTGGCGGGCATCTGCAACGCGACGACTCCTCTCTGGGGCATGCTGCTCTCGCTCGTCGCGCTCTCCGAGGACCGCCCGACCCGGGTCCGCGCCGCCGGCCTGGGCATCGGCTTCATGGGGGTGCTCACGGTGCTCGGCGCGTGGCAGGGCTTCTCCGGCCTCGACGTGACCGGCACGGCACTGGCCCTGCTGGCCTCCTTCAGCTACGCGGTGGGCTGGATCTACGTCCGCAGGACACTGAGCGACACCGGCGTCTCACATCTCTCGCTCGCCGGTTCGCAGGTGGGCCTCGCGACGCTCCAACTAGCCGTGGTCACCCCGCTGTTCACCTCGATGCCGAAATCGGTGGAGGTCGTGCCGCTGCTCGCCGTGATCGCGCTCGGCGCGCTCGGCACCGGCTACGCGATGCTGCTCCAGTACGGCGTGGTGGCGGAGGTCGGCCCGACGACGGCCTCCATGGTCACGTACTTCATCCCTGTCATCGCCACGGCGGCGGGCGTGGCCGTCCTGGGCGAGCAGCTCAGCTGGAACACCCCGGTCGGCGCGGTGATCGTCCTCGCGGGCGCCGCGCTCACCCAGACCCGCGCCTCCCGCCGTACGCCCCCGACAACGCCACGACCGGCGACCGCCCTGGCGACGGCCCCGACAACGCCACCACCGGCGACCGCCCTGGCGACGGCTCCGGCAGCGGCCCCGGCGGCGAAGACCCCGTAACCCAGCCCCACACCTCCCCCCTCACGCACTCCCGCGCCCAACACCCACCCCCCGCCCCTCACCCCTCACCCGTAACTCCGCGCGGGCGCCGGTCCCGCCGCCCGTGCGACGGCCTCGGCGAGGGCCTCGACGTCCGCGACGGCGAGGCCCGAGACGGTGACCCGGACAGCCGGCCCCGCGTCCATCCGGAAGCGCGCGCCCGGCGCGACCGCCCAGCCCTCGGCCATGAGCCGCGCCACGGCGCCCGTCTCGTCCGCGACCGGCACCCAGACGTTCATGCCGACGCGTCCGTGTGCCTCGATGCCCCGCCGGGTGAGCGCCCGCACCAGCCCGTCGCGCCGCTTTCCGTACGAGCGGGCGACAGTGGCCGGGTCGACGGCGCCCGAGGCCCAGAGGTACGCGACGGTCCCCTGGAGCAGCCGGCTGACCCAGCCGGGGCCGAGCCGCTGCCGCCCGAGGACCCGGTCGACGGTCTCCGCGTCCCCGGTGAAGGCCGCGATCCGCAGATCCGGCCCGTACGCCTTGGCGACCGAGCGCACGAGCGCCCAGCGGTCGGTGACCCCGGCGAGCGGATGGAGGGGCTGCGCGACGATGCCGTGCCCGTGGTCGTCCTCCACGAGCAGGACGTCGGGGTGCGCGGCGAGGACCCGCCGCAGGTCACGCGCCCGCTCCTCCGTCACGCACGCCCCGGTCGGGTTCTGCGCCCGGTCCGTCACGATCACCGCCCGCGCGCCGTCACGCCGGATCGCCTGCTCGACCCCGTCCGGCAGCGGCCCCTCGTCGTCGACGGCCACGGGCACGGGCCGCAGCCCCAGCGCCGGCACGAGGTCGAGCAGGCTGCCCCAGCCGGGGTCCTCGACGGCGACGGCGTCCCCGGGCCTGAGGTGCGCCGCGAGGACCCGCTCGATGGCGTCGAGGGAGCCCGAGGCGACACCGACCGGCCCGGCGGGCACGCCGTCCGCGTCGAAGGCGGCCCGCGCGAGCCGCCCGAACTCCTCGTCGACGGGAGCCTCTCCGTACATGCCGGGCAGCTCGGCGTACCGCCGCGCGACCTCGGCGAAGGCCTCGGCAAGCGGCGGGAGCAGCGCGGGGTCGGGGTTGCCGGTGCTCACGTCCCGGACCCCGGCGGGGGCGTGCACACGGAGCGAGCCGCGCGCGGTCGTGGCGGGCCGTGGCCGCACCCGGCTGCCGCGCCGGCCGTCCGTCTCGATGACCCCGCGCTCACGCAAGGTGCGATAGGCGGCGGCGACCGTGTTGGCGTTCACTCCCAGTGTCAGCGCCAATTCCCGCATGGGCGGAAGAAGTTGGCCGGGCGCGAGGGCGCCCGCGCCGACTCCGCGCTCGACGCTGGCGGCGATGTCCGATGCGCGACGACCTTCGATCCGATACTCTCCTAGCACAAACATGATTATGCACTAGTGCAATGGAGTTCGCAATGTCCGCCACCTCCGCCGCCGAGACCTACGCGCCGACCGACCGGACCGTCCCCACCCGCAACCGCGACCGGGCGTCGTACGACAAGGCCCTCGTCCACTCGATACTCGACGCCGCCTCCGTCTGCCACCTCGGCTTCGTCCGCGACGGCGCGCCGGTCGTGCTCCCGACGCTCTACGGCCGCGTCGGCGACCGGCTCTACGTCCACGGCTCCACCGGCTCGCGGCCCCTGCGCATGGCGGGCGACGGCGAGAAGGCCCCCGGCCTGCCCGTCTGCCTGACCGTGACGCACGTCGACGGCCTCGTGCTCGCGCGTTCCGCGTTCCACCACTCCCTCAACTACCGCTCGGTCGTCGTCCACGGCACCGCCCACCAGGTCACCGACCCCGAGGAGCTGCGTACCGCCCTCGACGCGCTCGTCGACCAGGTCGTCCCGGGCCGCTCGCGCGACTCGCGGCCGGCGAACGCCAAGGAGCTCGCCGCCACCGCCGTGATCCGGCTCGACCTGGAGGAGGTCTCCGCGAAGGTCCGCGCCGGCGGCCCCAACGACGACGCGGAGGACCTCGACCTCCCCTACTGGACGGGCGTGGTCCCCGTCCGCACGGTCCACGGCACCCCGGTCCCGGCAGACGGCCTCGACCCGGCCGTCGCCCTGCCCGACTACCTCGCCGCTCTCTGAGGACAGGAGCACCCACGATGCTGATCCACCCCTGGGACGCCCCCCTCGACGACAGCGAGTGGCGCGGCTGGCTCTCCCGCCACGACTTCGGCCAGCTCGCCGTCAACGGCCTGCCCGGCGAACCGCCGTGGGTGCAGCCGATGCACTTCCGGTACGAGGACGGGCCCGGCCCGTACGGCCGTGCCCTCGCCCACCTGGCCCGCCCCAACCCGCTGTGGCGCGCCCTGGAGGCGAGCCCGACGGTGCTCCTGAGCGTCGTCGACGACTACGTCTTCGCGCCGGGTCCGTGGACGGTGGCCGACGGCACGGCGCCCGAGCACGGAACCCCGACGTCGTACTACGCGGCCGTCCAGCTGCGGTGCACGGCGCACGTGGTCGACGACCCGGCGGAGAAGGCCGAGCTCCTCAACCGCCAGGTCGCCCACTTCCAGCCGGACGGTGCCACCGCCCTCGCGGCCGCTCGGGAAGAACCGTTCGGCCGCCTCCTCTCGGGCATCCGCGTCCTGAACCTGGAGGTGACGGAGGTACGGGCCAAGTTCAAGTACGCGGGCAACAAGCCGCCGGAGGTCCAGGAGCGGATCGCGGACCGGCTGGCCGAGCGCGCGGGCCCCGGCGACCTCGCCGCCCGAGCCCACCAGCTGCGCCGACGCACCGCGCAGTAGCCCGAGCCCCCGCACCACCACCACCTACAACGCCTACACCGCTACGGCCTCCCGCCGCCGTACGGCCACCGTCCTCGCCTCGGCGAAGGCGAGGCCCGTGACGGCGGCGAGCAGCAGCAGGGTGCCGAGGACGACCGCTCCGGTGAGCCGCTCGCCCAGGAGCGAGACGGCGATCAGGGCCGCGCTCACCGGCTCCAGGAGCATGATCACGGAGACGGTGGAGGCCCGGACGACGGCCGCACCGGCGAAGTAGAGCGCGTACGCGAGGGCGGTCGGCACGGCCGCCACGTACACCAGCAGGAGGAGGACCCGCACCGGCGATTCGGTGTGCGGTACGAGTCCCTCCGCGACCGCCAGGGGCAGCAGCCCGACCGCTCCGATCGCGAAGGCCCAGGTGGTGGTCGACAGGGCGTCCGTCGCACCGCCGTCGCGCCCGAGCCACCGGGTGAGCAGGGTGATGGCGGCGTACCCGGCCGCCGAGACGACGGCGAGGGTCACACCGAGCGGCCGCACCTGGGCGGCGCCGCCGCCCAGGACGAGGACGGCGAGACCGGCGAGCGCCCCGCCGGCGGCGAGGAGTCCGGCGCGGCCGAGGCGCTCACCCATGGTCAGCCGCGCGCCGACGGCGATGAGGACCGGTCCCGCGCCCAGGCTGACGACGGTGCCGACGGCGAGCCCGGTGTCCTGGACGGCGGCGAAGTAGGCGCTCTGGAAGACCGTGAACCCGATCCCCGTACCGAGGATGCGGGCCGTGCGCCGGCCGCGCGGCTCCCCGGCGATGCGGGCGACGGCGCGGCGGGGCCGCAGGGCCAGCGCGCCGAGCAGCAGGACGAGCCCGCCGACGCAGCGCCAGAAGGAGAGCGCGAGCGGGCCCATGTCGCTGACGCGGAAGATCAGCGAGGCGGCGGCACCGGCCGTGCCCCAGGCGATCCCGGCGACGATCAGATAGAGGAGGCTCCGCCCGACGGGCAGGGCGGATTCCGAGGAGTTCGGCACGTGACTTCTCCGAGGAGGAAGAGGGAAGGATGGTCGCTCGCTCCGCGCGCGGACAGCGACGAACCACTCGGGGCGGAGATCCGCGCCCCCGAGCCGGGCCCTCGTCAGAAGAAGTCGCCGCGCGCGCTAGGAGGCGGGCGGCGGCGGCGTCGAACGTACGATCACGTGCATGAGCGGCACGTTAGGGGGCGGTCCGCCCCACCGACAACTCCTTTTCGTCCCGCCCGACGACTCCGCCCTGGGAGCCACTGCCGGAATCGCTCGCGGAGTCACTCCCGGCATCACTCCCGGAGTCGTTCGCGGCACCACCCCCGGAGGCCGCCACCGGATCGGACGGCGGCGCCTTGGGCGTCGAGGACTGCGCGATGAAGGCCCCGACCAGGACGAGGGCTCCGCCGAGGATCTGCGGCGCGTCCAGGTGCTCGCCGAGCAGCACCCAGGCCAGGACGGTCGCGACGACAGCCTCCAGACAGGCCACGACCCCCGCGACCTGCGGAGAGAGCCGGCGCACCGAGATGACGCCGGTGACGTACGCGAGGACCGTGGCGATCAGCACGATCCAGCCGAGCAGCAGCCACGCGGGCACGCTGCTCCCGTCCATGTCGGCGCTGCCGCCGAGGATCGCCCAGTCCATGCCCCAGGGCCGGGCCACGACGGTGAGGACGAGCGCGCCGATGAGCAGCCCGTAGGCGATGACTCCGAGCGGATCGGCCTGCTCGGCCTCGTCGGCCCCCTGGTCGGAGAGGACGAAGTAGCCGACCTGGCAGCAGGCCGCGGCGAGGGCCAGGAGCAGACCGACGAGATCGAAACTCAGCCCGGACCAGACCTGGACGACACACGAGAGGCCGCCGACGGCCAGGACGACGCCGAGCGCCGCGGCACGGGTGACGGGCCGGCGCTGGACGAAGCGCACCCAGCCGAGGACGAGGGCCGGGGCGAGGTACTCGATGAGCAGCGCGACACCGACGGGGATGCGGGAGATCGAGGCGAAGTAGAAAGCCTGGACACCGGCGACGGCGAGCAGACCGAAGCCCACGAGGAGGGCGGGTTTGCGGCGCAGGAGGTCCCGGTGGCGCCAGGCCACCGGGAGCATCACGAGCGCGGCGCCGGCGACCCGGAGCCACACCACATGGAGCGGGTCGAGTCCCGCCTCGATGAGCGGCTTGGCCGCCACACCTGAACCACCGAATGCGAAGGCCGAGGCCAGGGCAAGTCCCAGGCCGGCGCTTCTCCCCTGAGACGCGTGCATCGGGCCATCATGACAGGACGCGGTCAGGGGCGTAACCCCCGTCACACCTGTTGAGACGACCGCCCGCCCAAGAGCTCGACACGCCCCTCACTACCGACCTCACCACCACTCGGCGTACCGCCCTCGCCCCCACCCTCGCTCCACCCGTCGAAACGGGCATCGCATCGGGCATCGACGTGGGCATCGACACGGGCGACCAGCGCGACCGGATCGACCCCGGCCCTCCGCAGCACCTCGACGGCCCGGTTCTCGGGATCGGCGGCGACCCCGACGAGCAGATCGAGCCCGCGGGCGCGTTCGTCCCCGCGTCCGGCGGCCTGCCGGAAGGCGCCTTCCAGGGCGGTGGCCGCCGCAGGCGACCAGCCGAAGGCTCGATCGTCGCCGCTTCGAGGCTCGGCCTCGCGCATGGCGGGCAGGAGGCGCCGGGCGCCGGATTCCTCGACCGAGCGCTGCCAGCGCAGGCCGTAGCCGATGGACCGCTGGGCGAGGTAGCCGAGGACGCGGGCGAGCTGATGCCCGCTCTCGAAGACGGCCCCGACCTCCGGGTCCGACTCGATGAGCGAGTGCAGGAGGTGCGCGGTGTCGATCTGGCGGTCCCCGTCCCGGAGGGCTCTGCGGCGCGCGCCCGCCACGACGGCCGCGAGCGAGGGCGTGAGAAAGGACGCGAGCTCGGCACGCGGGGCGACGGACTGCGGAAGAGACTGCCGGAGCGGCTGCGGGCGAGGAACGGGACGGTGCACCCTTCCACCTCATCAGGCCGGGACGGCCGGGACATCAGCGGAGAGAAGCATGTCCGCATCCCACCGGAGTTGGGCACAGGCGCACGGTTCCTCCTCCTTACGGATGAGATTGCCCGCGTTCGCCTCCAGGGGCGCGCGCCGACTTGCATCGCGCCCCCCGCGCAACCGCGGGCCCGTTGCCGTTCGTCTTCCGAACGTGTTCTGGATGGTGGCTCTGCTCGCGCGCGACGGACGGCAGTACGTGTACCGGGTGTACGCACCCCGGGAGGCGCTGCCGGCCGACCTGTTCTGGGCCGCGTTCCACTGCCACGAGGAGGACGGGGGGCCGCGCGCCTCCGACTGCTTCGACTCGGCCGAGATCTGGTGGATCGGCGACGGCGCGGGGCCGGCGGCGGCAGAACTGATGGTTCATCAGTATTGAATGTTCGCGCCCACCCGACTACGTTCCGCGACACCGGAACCAGTTGGCACGCCTGAAGGGGTGGTCGCATGGCCGAAGTCAGCGCGGAGGCACGGATCGAGGCGCCGGCCGGGAAGGTCTGGGCGCGCCTCACGGACTTCTCCTCGTACGGCGAGTGGAACGCCACGCACACCAGCTTCCCGAGCGGCGGCCCCGCGGCCCTGGAGACGGGCGCCACCTTCACCGAGAACATGAAGCTGATGGGGTTCCCCGCCGAGGTGCTGTGGACGGTCGAGGAGCTGGAGACCGACCGGGCGCTCGCCATCAAGGGCAAGGGCCCGATGGGGGTGACCGTCACCACGCGCTACTCGCTCGCCCCGGACGGGGACGCGACGACGGTACGGATCGACGGAGGGTTCGCCGGTGCGGCGGTCTCGCTGATGGCGGGCAAGCTCAAGGACTCGGCGACGGCGGCACTGACGGAGTCGCTCCGCAAGCTCTCGGGCCTGGTCGCCTGACCGGACGTACGAGGAAGGCCCCGCGGTCGCACCGACCGCGGGGCCCTTCACACTCACTCGCGCCGATCAGGCCTCGTCGGCCAGGATGAGGTACAGCTTCTTGCGGGCTTCGTTGATCACGCCGACGGCCTTCTGCCGCTGCTCGGCGGTGCCGGTCTTCCAGACCTGGCCGAAGGCCTCCATCAGACCGAAGCCGGCCTGCCGGATCTCGTTCACGGCCTCCCAGTCGACCCCGCGCCCGGCCTCTTCCCAAGGAGCCTCCGGCCCCTCCTCGGCCTCGGCGCGCCCGGCGTCGGTGAGCGTGAACAGCTTCTTGCCGCCCTCGCTCGCGCTGGTGATCAGCCCCTCGTCCTCCAGCATCTGGAGGGTGGGGTAGACCGAACCGGGACTGGGCTTCCAGGCCCCGTCGCTGCGCTCGCCGATCTCGCGGATCATCTCGTAGCCGTGCATGGGACGGTCCTTGAGGAGCGCCAGGATCGACGCACGCACGTCACCGCGCCGCGCCCTCCCCCGCCCGCCACCACGCCCGCGCCCACCCCCGAAGGGGCCACCACCCCCGAACCCGGGCCCGAACGGCCCGAACGCGGCCCGCCGCCCCTCGAAGTCCCCCCGACCCCCGGGGCCGCAGGCCCCACGCCCGGCTCCGTGTCCGTTTCCGTACTCGTGTCCATGTGAACGCATCGCAACGCTCCTTCCATCGGGATTACCTCATTGAACTGTCGCGATACCTCAACGATATATCGGAACCGATCGCCAAGCAACAACGAACACGCGCGCGTCCGCGACTTGCCTCCGTGAAGGTGGACGTCGTCTCGGGCAAGCTGCACCGATGTGGATCTGCCTCGGCGAAGGCCGACGACCGGGCGGTCTTCTCAGGGAGGGTCGATGGCGCGCTTCACGAGCAGCCGGCCTCATCCGGCCGAAGTCATCCGCCTCAATGGCCCCGACTCCGAGTTGTAGGGTGCTGAGTCCTCGGCATGGCGCGGGCTACGGAGTGAGGGAGGTGATGCCGGGTGTGGCAGGTTGTCGACGAGGTCGAGCGGGTGCGGTGGGACTACACCCCGTTCGCAAGCGTGGGGCCGTTGCGCTTCGGCATGAGCCACCAGCAGGCGGTCGAGACCATGGAAGCCCAGGGGTTCACCAGCCCGGCGCTGCAGACCGAAACACGACATGGCGCCCTGACCCGGCGTGCCGACTTCCGGGCGGTGGCCGCACCCAGGTGGTCGACCGCTGTCACGCTCTACTACCGGGACGCCGACGTCTTGGCGGAGTGCACCGGGGCGTACACGCGTCCGGTGGGCCGGGGGTCGACGGCGTACGTCGCGGGCCCCATCAACGGAGGATGGAGCTCCTCCCAGCCTCCGTGGTGGGCGTGGACGGGGAGGGCGACGCGGGACACCGGCGCCGTCAGGTCCGTGCCACACCCGGCACACGCGAACACGTCCAAACAAGCTCCCCCTCCACGCGATTCCCGCCGGATTGCGCCTTCCCCTCGGCGGGGGATCCACCGGATTCCGCTCCGGCCACCACGCGTGGCCCCCGTGATCCCAGGCGGCCACCAAGCAGGACCGACCGACGAACCCCGGCGGGCGAGGCCCACGAGAGCCCTGCCATGATCACGTCCATGACCACGGGCCTGACCGGCGACAACGCCCCCCGCTACACCCAGCTCACCGCCCCCGACGCGGCGACCGACGCTCTCCGCACGGCTCTCGCCGCGTGCTGGACCGAGGTGAGCGACGCCGGCGGCGGCGCCGGATTCCCCTTCCCGCCGGTCGATCCCGCCGAGGTCGCCGCGGCAGTCGACCGCATCGTCATGGGCCTCGACCCGACGAGCAGCCGCCTGGTCGTCGCGACCGTCGGCGGCGCCGTGGCGGGCTGGCTGAACCTCCGCCGCGACCCGCATCCCCTGGTCGCGCACTGGGGCACGCTGCACCACGTCCAGACCCGCCTCCACGTACGGGGCCAGGGCATCGGAGCGGGTCTGGTGCGGCAGGCCCGGGTGATCGCCCGGGACGACATGGGGCTGGAACAGCTGCGGCTCGCGGCACGCGGTGGCGTCGGCCTCGAGGAGTTCTACGGCCGCCTCGGCTGGCAGGAGGCCGGCCGCTGGCCGGGAGCCCTCCGGCTGGCCCCGGGCGACGACCGTGACGAGGTCCTCATGGTCCTGTCTCCCCTGTGACGGACCCGGTCCAATGATCCGCGATTGGCCTTGGCCCGCGCGTTTCCGCACCTTGTACGGTCATCGGCATGCGGATCCGAATCGTCGACGCCTTCACCGACCAGCCCTTCTCAGGAAACCCGGCCGGAGTCCTCCTCCTCGACTCCTTCCCGGAGGACGCCTGGCTCCAGAAGGTCGCGGCAGAGGTCAATCTCTCCGAGACCGCCTTCGCCCACCCCCTGCCCGCCGGCGGCGAGGCGGACTGGGCCCTGCGCTGGTTCACGCCGACCACCGAGGTCGACATGTGCGGCCATGCCACGCTCGCCACCGCCCACGTCCTCCACACCACCGGCACGGCGAGCGGCAGCGTCCGCTTCGCCACCCGGTCCGGCGTCCTGGGCGCCACCGCCGCCGAGGACGGCACCATCACGATGGACTTCCCGACGTCCTCCCTCACCCCCGTCCCGGTCCCCGACGGCCTGGAGAAGGCGCTCGGTGCCGAGGTCGTCGCCGTCCACGACACGGCCGCCCACATCGGCGACCTCGTCGTCGAGCTCCGCGACGAGACCACCGTGCGCTCCCTCGACCCGGACCTCGCCGCCCTCGTGAGCCTCTCCTCGCGCGGCATCATCGTCACCGCCCCCGCCGAGGACCCCGGCAACGGCTACGACTTCGTCTCCCGCGGCTTCTTTCCCGCCGTCGGCATCGACGAGGACCCGGTGACCGGCAGCGCCCACACCGCGCTCGCCCCCTTCTGGTCGGCCCGCTTCGGCCGCGACGAGCTCACCGGCTTCCAGGGCGGCGCCCGCACCGGCCTCGTCCGCACCGGCCTGCGCGGCGACCGCACCCTGCTGACCGGCCACGCGGTGACGGTCATCGAAGGCCACCTGCACGCCTGACGAAAGGAGGGAGGGGCGTACGGCCAAGCCACACGCCCCTCGCTCCCTCACCGCCCCCGCCTCCCCCGCATCACCTCAGCCGGTGGGCAGCCAGCCCACCTTCCCCGCCAGCAGCCCGTATCCGACGAAGGCCACGATGTCGAGCAGCGCGTGCGCCACGACGAGCGGTCCGACCCGCCCCCAGCGCCGGTACAGCAGGACGAAGACGACGCCCATCACCACGTTGCCGAGGAAGCCGCCGATCCCCTGGTACAGGTGGTACGAGCCGCGCAGCACCGAACTCGCGACGAGGGCCGCCATCGGTGTCCACCCCAACTGCCCGAGCCTGCGCAGCAGATAGCCGACGACGATGACCTCTTCCAGGACGGAGTTCTGGATCGCCGAGAGGATCAGCACCGGGTACTTCCACCACACGTCCGGCAGGGACTCCGGCACGACCGTGAGGTTGAACCCGGACGCCCGCGCCGCCAGGTAGAAGGCCAGCCCGGCGCTCCCGATCCCGGCCGCGACGAGCGTCCCGCGCCCCAGGTCGGTCCATGGCCGGGTCCGGTCGAAGCCGATGGCCCGGAGCCCGGCGCCCTCCCGCATCAGCAGATGGGCGACGAGGACGACCGGCACGAGCGCCGAGGCGATGCCGAAGAGCTGCCAGGACAGGTCGAGCCACGGCCGCCCCAGCGCGTACGAACCGTTGAGCGTCGCCGCCTGCTCCTTCAGCGACCCCGGTTTGGTCAGGGATCCGACGAAGCTGATGAGGGACGACACCCCGCTCGCGCCGAGCGAGAGCGCGAGCACGATGAGGGTCTCGGAGCGCAGCACCTTGCGCGGCAGGCCTCCGGGGGGCAGGGAAGCGTCCCTCACGTCTTGCTCCGACACCACACCTGTCTCCACTTCCCCGCCGCGGACCCATGCCGTTCCGGCAGTCGCATCCAGCCACGACTACCTTGACATGATCACCCACGCCCGGTCATGCCGCCCGGATCTCGCAATCCGCAGGGCAGGCAAGGGAACAGACCAACACGTCGACAGACCAACACATCGACAGACCGACGAGTCGACGGACCAGCGAGTCGCCGAACGTCGTCAGCCGATCCCCACAGGCCAGGTGTGCACCGGCTCACCCTCGCGCATCAGCGTCCGGTAGCGCCGGGTGGTCGCCGCGAGCGCCGCCTCCCGGTCGAGGCCCGACTCCAGCGCCTGGTGGAAGGTGTCGGCCTGCCAGGAGGCGCCGTTCACCTTCCGAAGACAGCGCTGCTCGATCACCCCGAGGTAGAAGTCCCGGTCCGCCGGCTCTATGTGCCAGGCGTCGAGCCCGGCCGCGGCGAGCGGCAGCAGCTCGTCGAGGACGAGTCGTACCGCCGGCAGGGTCGCGACACCGCCCGCGCGGCCCGCACGGGGCCAGCGCAGCTCCGCCTCGATGCCGTGACGGCAGGCGGTGTCGAAGTTGGCCTCCGCGTCCTCGAAGGCCATGCGCTTCCAGACCGGCCGCGGGTCGTCGGCGAGCGAACGCACGAGCCCGTAGTAGAACGCCGCGTTCGCGATCACATCGGTCACCGTCGGCCCCGCCGGCAGCACCCGGTTCTCCACGCGCAGGTGCGGGACCCCGTCGACCCAGCCGTAGACGGGCCGGTTCCAGCGGTAGACCGTGCCGTTGTGCAGGACGAGTTCCTGGAGCTTCGGTACGCCGCCCTCGTCGAGGACGACCAGCGGGTCCTCCTCGTCGCAGATGGGGAGGAGCGCGGGGAAGTAGCGGAGGTTCTCCTCGAAGAGGTCGTACACCGAGTCCACCCACCGCTCCCCGAACCAGGTGCGCGGCCGGACGCCCTGGGACTGCAGCTCGGGCGGCCGGGTGTCGGTGGCCTGCTGGAACAGCGGCGGCCTGGACTCGCGCCACACCTCACGGCCGAAGACGAAGGGCGCGTTCGCACCGAGGGCGATCTGGACGCCCGACACCGCCTGCGCCGCGTTCCAGACGGCGGCGAACCGGGCCGGTGTGACCTGGAGGTGGAGCTGGACCGAGGTGCAGGCGGCCTCCGGAACGATCGACTCCGAGGTGCACTGGAGCCGTTCGACCCCGTGGATGTCGAGGGTGAAGTCCTCGCCCCGGGCGGCGAGGATCTGGTTGTTGAGGAGCGTGTAGCGGTCGGCGGCCGACAGGTTCTCGAAGACCAGGTCGCTCTGGGCGAGCGTCGGGAGTATGCCGATCATGACGACGCCGGCGTCGAGTTCCCCGGCCTTGCGGTCGGCATATCCAAGACTGGTCCCGATCTCTTCCGCGAGCCGGTCGAATACCCTGCCGCCGAGCCGGTGCGGAGCGATGTTCACTTCCAGATTGAACAATCCGAGTTCCGTCTGGAAATCGGAGCTCGCGATCTTTTCCAGAACCGGCGCGTTGAGCATCCGGGGCAGTCCGTCGGCGCCGGCGAGATTGAGTTCGATCTCCAGTCCCATGAGATTGCGGGGCCGGTCGAACCTCTTCTCCGCCAGCAGCCTCGCGAGCCCCGCGAGACACTGCTGGAGCTTTCGCCGGTACTGCTGCCGGTCGGCCGGGCCAAACCCGTCCGCGTCGACCTTCTCCCCCATCGAAGCCGTCCCTCCCACCGTGGGCAGCCGCGACGACGGCCGCGCGTCACGGACCATGATGCCCACCTCGCTGATCCACAACGCCTGCGGAACGGAGTCGCCGGAGGATAGGCTGGAAGGAGCGCTCCACCGGCACATCCCAAAGGCATGACACAGTCGACATATACCAATGTCTTATTGTCTTGCGGCCGGGGATCGGAATTCAGCCGTCCGACTCGGCGAGGAATACGCAGGTGAGGGCCGCACGGCCGTCATGATTCCGCTTGAACAGCCCCCGGAATAAGGCTTGATGTCGCCTTGCCGGGAATATCGACGACGTCTAGCGGAAACACTCTGTGAACACGTGTCGTATAAACTCCGCGGACGAGGCAGAGTGTGGGTGCCCGCGGCCATGGCCCCATGGCCCCTCTCTGGCCGCGCCGCCTACAGCGCCGTCGTACCTGCCCACGCATCACCGTGTCTCCTGAGCGAGAGGCGACCCACCATGCTCCGACCCTCCCCGGCCCCCGCGCCGGCCCTCCGCAGTGTCCTCGCGGCCCTCGGCTCACCGACCGCCGTCCGCGAGGCGCGAACCCCCGCCCTGCGGGCCGCGCAGGGACCACTGAGCCCCGAACTCCCCCTGCCCGTCCACGTCCTCGGCGTCACGGGAGCACCGGGGCGGTCACCCCGCACCCGGCTCACCGGCTGGCGGTTCCTCATCCGGAACGGCGAGCGGGCGATCGCCGCCGCGGACACCATGCTCACCCCGGACGGCTGGACCTTCTCGCACTTCCTCGAGGGGCCGTACGTCACCGCGACGGAACGGGCCCTGCTCCACGCCGAGGCGCTGCCCACCGCGTACCAGCCCCGGCTGCTCTCCGTACCGGAGCTCTACATGCTGACGCTCTGGCTGCACGCCAACCCGGAGGCGGACGGCACGACCGCGGCCCCGGCCTCGGGAGACCTCCTGGTGCCCCTGGCTCCCGCACCGCCGGGGATCGCGGCCCACCGGCCCTACCAGGTCGCCGACCTCCTGCCCGTGCTCAGTACGCGTCTCGCGCCGCCGCCCCTCCTGGGCTCGGCGGCGCCCGCCTGATCCACCGCACGTGGCTCCCCGCCCCGTGGCCCGACCGGGTCACGGGGCGCACTGCTGTCCGAGAACCGCGCCCGAACGCCCGTCCCGAACACCTTGCCCATACGGACTAGCCCGCTCGGGCCACCCCGAACCACCCGAAGAGACGGTGCAGTTGACCCGAACCGCCCCTGCGGGTGACGCGTCTTCCCCGGAGAGGACGAGCTGCCGCGAAATACCTGCGGAAGACCGTCCATGGGGCAAGACTGGGACCGGAACCGAACCGACCGACGGGGGCGGCCATGAGCGCGAAGAGCCGCAAGGCATCCACCACGACGCAGCGAAAGAACCCACCCATGTGCCAGCACCAGCCTGCCTGTCCCACCGCCGACTCCAACGACCGGGAGGCGGCCCGACTGATGGCACACCACCCGGAACAGGGCTGGAGCCTGCTGTGCAACGGCGTCCTGCTCTTCGAGGACACCGGCGAACTCCTGCCGGACGGGCAGATCATCGCCCCGCACCGGCCGCTGACGGCGGGACAGGTGACGACCGCCGCCTGAGCGGCGGAAGAGCACCGTACAAGGGAGACACACGCCGAGGGCCGGCCCGGAGAAGATCCTCCGAACCGGCCCTCGGCCGCGCTCAATACCTCAGCACATCAGCACGTCACCGCCTCGGCGGATCGATGCCCCACAGCCCCCAGTGGCTCAGTGCTCGTACTCGTCCATCGGCGGGCAGGAGCAGACCAGGTTCCGGTCGCCGAAGGCACCGTCGATGCGGCGCACCGGCGGCCAGTACTTGTCGGCGGCCGAGACGCCGGCCGGGAAGACCGCCTCGTCACGGGTGTACGCGTGGTCCCACTCGCCGCCCAGCGCGGCCGCGGTGTGCGGCGCGTTGTGCAGCGGGTTGTCGTCGGCGGGCCACTCGCCCGACGCGACCTTCTCGATCTCGGCCCGGATCGCGATCATCGTGTCGCAGAAACGGTCCAGCTCGGTGATGTCCTCGGACTCGGTGGGCTCGATCATCAGCGTGCCGGCCACCGGGAAGGACATCGTCGGCGCGTGGAAGCCGTAGTCGATCAGACGCTTGGCGATGTCGTCGACCGTGACGCCCGTCTCCTTCGAGAGCGGACGCAGGTCCACGATGCACTCGTGGGCGACGAGACCCGCCGGACCGGTGTAGAGCACCGGGAAGTGCGGCTCCAGGCGCTTGGCGATGTAGTTCGCCGCGAGCACGGCGACCTGCGTGGCGCGCTTGAGGCCCTCGCCGCCCATCAGGCGCACGTACGACCAGGAGATCGGCAGGATGCCGGCGGAGCCCCACGGGGCCGCCGAGATCGGGCCGACGCCGGTCTCCGGGCCCGCGGCGGGCTGGAGCGGGTGGTTCGGCAGGTACGGGGCGAGGTGCGCACGCACACCGACCGGACCGACACCGGGGCCACCGCCGCCGTGCGGGATGCAGAAGGTCTTGTGCAGGTTGAGGTGCGAGACGTCGCCACCGAACTTGCCCGGCTTGGCGAGACCGACCAGCGCGTTGAGGTTGGCACCGTCGACGTACACCTGACCGCCGGCCTCGTGGACCTCGGCGCAGATGTCGGCGACGTGCTCCTCGAAGACGCCGTGCGTGGACGGGTAGGTGATCATCAGCACGGACAGCTCGTCGCGGTACTGCTCGATCTTGGCGCGCAGGTCCACGACGTCGACCTCGCCGTCGTCGGCGGTCTTGACGACGACGACCTTCATGCCGGCCATCACCGCGGAGGCGGCGTTGGTGCCGTGCGCGGAGGACGGGATGAGGCAGACGGTGCGCTGGAGGTCGCCGTTGGCGCGGTGGTAGGCGCGGACGGCCAGCAGACCGGCCAGCTCGCCCTGCGAACCGGCGTTGGGCTGGATCGACACCTTGTCGTATCCGGTGACCTCGGCAAGGCGCTCCTCCAGCTCGGTGATGAGCGTGAGGTAGCCCTGCGCCTGCTCGATCGGGGCGAAGGGGTGGATCTGGCCGAACTCGGGCCAGGTCACCGGCTCCATCTCGGTGGTCGCGTTCAGCTTCATCGTGCAGGAGCCGAGCGGGATCATGCCGCGGTCGAGCGCGTAGTCACGGTCCGCCAGCTTGCGCAGGTAGCGCAGCATCGAGGTCTCGGAGCGGTGCGCGTGGAAGACCGGGTGGGTCAGGTACGCGTCGGAGCGCAGCAGCCCGGCGGGCAGCGTGTCCTCGGCGACGGCGTCCAGGGCCTCGACGTCGCCGTCGACCCCGAAGGCTCCCCAGACGGCGGCGATCTGCTCGCGCCCGGTGGTCTCGTCGCAGGAGATCGAGACGAGATCGGCGTCGACGCGGTAGAGGTTCACGCCGGCCTCACGGGCGGCGGCCACGACCTCGTCGGCCTTGCCGGGGACGCGGACGGTGAGGGTGTCGAAGTACGAACCGTGTACGACCTCGACGCCACCGGCGGTGAGACCCGCGGCGAGGATCGTGGCGTACCGGTGGGTCCGCTGCGCGATCCCCTTCAGCCCGTCCGGCCCGTGGTAGACGGCGTACATCCCGGCCATGACGGCGAGCAGCACCTGAGCGGTACAGATGTTGCTGGTGGCCTTCTCGCGGCGGATGTGCTGCTCGCGGGTCTGCAGGGCGAGGCGGTACGCGCGGTTGCCGTCGGCGTCGACGGAAACACCTACCAGTCGACCCGGCAGGGAGCGGGCGTGCTTGTCCTGGACGGCCATGTAGCCGGCGTGCGGACCGCCGAAGCCCATCGGCACACCGAAGCGCTGCGTCGTACCGACGGCGATGTCCGCGCCCAGCTCGCCGGGCGAGGTGAGCAGGGTCAGCGCGAGCAGGTCGGCGGCGACGGTGACGATGGCACCGAGCTCGTGGGCCTGGTCGATGACGGCCTTGATGTCCCGCACGGCGCCGGAGGCACCCGGGTACTGCAGGAGCACACCGAAGACACCGCGCTCGGCGATCTCGGCGGGGATCCCCTGGCTCAGATCCGCGACGACGACCTCGACCCCGGTCGGCTCGGCGCGGGTCTCGATGACGGCGATCGTCTGCGGCAGGGCGTCGGCGTCGATGAGGAAGACACCGTTCTTGACCTTGCCGACGCGCCGGGCGAGGGACATGGCCTCGGCGGCGGCGGTGCCCTCGTCGAGGAGGGAGGCGCCGGAGGTGGGCAGACCGGTCAGGTCGGCGACCATGGTCTGGAAGTTGAGGAGCGCCTCGAGGCGGCCCTGCGAGATCTCGGGCTGGTACGGCGTGTACGCGGTGTACCAGGCGGGGTTCTCCATCACGTTCCGGAGGATCACCGGAGGCGTGAAGGTGCCGTAGTACCCGAGGCCGATCATCGGGGCGAGGACCTGGTTGCGGTCGGCGAGGGTGCGGAGCTCGGCGAGCACCTGGGCCTCGGTGCGCGCGGCCGGCAGACCGAGCGCCTCGGCGTTCTTGATCACGTCCGGCACCGCGGCGGCGGTGAGCTCGTCGAGGGAGCCGTATCCGACCTGGGCGAGCATCTTGGCCCGCGCCTCGGCGTCGGGTCCGATGTGCCGCTGCTCGAACGGGATGCCCTGCTCGAGTTCGGAGAGCGGAATGCGGTTGGCGGTCATGTACGGAGGCCTCCTGGTCGTCACGACCTGCGAGGGGCACCACGGCGCGGGTACCCGGACGGCCTCCCCCTCTGTCATCTCAACCTGAGAGTTTCACCGGCACGCCTCGCGGCACGCCGGCTTTCACCGTCGGTGAGAGCGCATGCCGTCGGACACCGCTCTGCTTTCCAGAGTGACCTCGTCCGCGCGGTACAGGGGCCTGAGAGATTCCGGGGAGGATTTGCTCCTTCGGCGCCCTCCGGAAGATTTCTCCGGGGGACTCTCCCGCACAGGGTCGACAGCCACAGCCAGCCTACCAGCGAGGTTGCGACTCCCATCGCTCAAGTGGCCGCCATCCCAGTTGTGCACTTTCGTAGGGGTGTAGAGCAGTTGCGACCAGTTGGAGGGACCGTGCAGACCGACATCGATCCGCGCAGCCTGATCGGCCGCAAGGCGTTCGACCGGAACGGAAACAAGATCGGAACCGTGGACGAGGTGTACCTGGACGACGCGACCGGCATCCCGGAATGGGCGGCTGTCCGCACCGGCCTGTTCAGCCGGGACGCCTTCGTCCCCCTGGAACCGAGCGACCTGCTCGAAGACGGCCTCCACATCCCGTTCGAGCGGGCACTCATCAAGGACGCCCCCGACTTCGGCGTGGGCCGCCACCTCTCCCCGGAGCAGGAACTCCAGCTCTACCGCCACTACAGCCTCACGCTTCCGCCACCGCCCCAGACCCCCCAGGACACCGACTTCGGCCACCTGGCAGGCCAGGACGGCCCCTGACCCCCGCCGGCACAGCCGACACAAGTCCAGGGGCCCCGTCCAGCCACGTCCGGCCGCCCTCAACCCAGCCGAGGCACCCACCGGCCGACCCACGGACGAAGGTCCGTCAGGCCCGCCCTGAACCCAAGCCGAGGCAAAGCACCGACCCGCCGACACAAGGACGAGGGTCCGTCCGGCCCGCTCTCAACCCAGCAGAGCCAAAGCACCGACCAGCCGGCCCAAGGACGAAGGTCCGTCCGGCCACCTCCGGCCCGCCCTCAACCCGACCATGGCGATGCACCGCCCCGCTGACACAAGCGGCGCACGCCGCGCCCCACCTGACAGCAACCACGGACGAAGCCGGCCCCACCCCACCCCACCCCACCCCACCCCACCCGGGCGGGGTGGGGCTGAGGACGCGGCGAGTCCGGCGGCGTCAGCCGCCGGCGGGCACCGGACGGCCGTGCCAAGCCGCAGCGGCCGACGGCGCGGAGGGGAGACACTGCGGGAAGACCCGCACCTCTGCCCACCCAGCTGCACGGGTGGTGCGGGTGGGAACCCCAGCCCGGCCGAGGGCCGGGCGCACCCCCACACCCACCCAGCACCCCCACCCCGCACCGCCTCCCACACCGCCCCCTCACGTCCCCGCCCGGCACTCCCCCCGCACCAGCGGCAACGGCTCCGAAGGCTCCAGCTCCGGATCGTCGACCAAGAACGTCCGCACCCGCCCCGGTGCCGACCACGGCTCCTCGAACCGCACCGTGACCCGCCCGACGCCGCTCCCCTGCACCCACCCCGCCCCGTGCACCGCGTGCCGCACATCGTGCCCGGGCGCCCACCGCCGCTCGACGGCGACGGACCCCCCGGACTCGCCCTCGTCCGCCACAACACCACCGGCACCACCGGCACCGGCATCCCCACCGCCCCCGGGACCCACACCGCCCCCCGCCGACTCCTCCGCCACCGCGGCCCGCTCTTCCTCCTCAGCCTGAGCGAACAGGTCCTCCTGCGTGTAGTCCGCGAGCCCGCTCACGCCCACCCCGAGCAGCCGCACACCCCCGGTCGTGTCGACCGCCTCCAGGAGCCGCCCCGCGGCCTCCCGCACGACCCCCGGGTCGTCCGTCGGCCCCCGCAGCGTCTCGGACCGGGTCAGCGTCGAGAAGTCGTACCGCCGCACCTTGAGGACGATGGTCCGCCCCGAGTGCCCGGAGGCCCGCAGCCGCCCCACGCACCGCTCGGCGAGCCGCTCCACCTCGGACCTGATCCGGACGCGGTCGTGCAGGTCGACGTCGAAGGTGTCCTCGACCGAGACCGATTTGGCGTCCCGCTCGGCCACCACGGCCCGGTCGTCGTGCCCCAGGGACATCCGGTACAGCGAGGCCCCATGCGCCCGCCCCAGCAGCCGTACGAGCTCGTCCTCGCCCGCCTCGGCCAGCTCGGAGACCGTGGTCATCCCGGCCCGCCTCAGGTGCTCCCCCGTCGCCGGCCCGACGCCGGGCAGGATCCGGACCGACCGGGGCCCGAGGAGCTCTCTCTCGGTACCCGGCTCGATGAGGACGAGCCCGTCCGGCTTGGCCTCCTCGGAGGCGATCTTCGCGATCATCTTCGATCCCGCGAGCCCCACCGACCCCGTCAGCCCGGTCGTCGCCAGGATGTCGGCCCGCAGCCGCTCGCCGACGGCCCGCGCGCTCACGCTGTCGTCGGCGAGCCGCCCCGCCTCCAGGTCCACGAACGCCTCATCGAGACTGAGCGGCTCCACGAGCGGCGAGAGCCGCCCGAGCAGCTCCATGACCTGCTCACTGATCGACCGGTAGAAGGCGAAGCGCGGGACGAGATAGGCGGCGTTCGGCGCGAGCCGTCGCGCCTGCCCCATCGGCATGGCCGAGTGCACTCCGAAGCGGCGAGCCTCGTACGAGGAGGTGGCGACCACGCCGCGCGGCCCGAGGCCGCCGACGATCACGGGTTTTCCGCGCAGGCTGGGCTTCGCCGCCTGCTCGGCGGCGGCGAAGAACGCATCCATGTCGAGATGCAGGATCGTCGGCGCGACTCTCACACTTCCGATGCTGCCTCATGCCACTGACAACGCCCCGCAGCCAACCCCGGAAAACCACCGGCCCCAGAGACACCAGAGCCGGCCCCGCAGCCGCAGAGGCACAAGGAGGCACCCGCAGCCTATTGGACCGATCACCGCTCAAAGACCCCTCAGAGCCCCCTCAGAGCCCCCAGCTCAGGGCCCCAGCCCCTCAGACCGCCTTGTCGCGCCGCCGCCTGGCCAGCTCGTCGCCAGGGTTGTGCCCCACGAGCGTCTCGCCCGTGTCGACCCGTTCCCCGTGCAGCTGCGAGAGCGCGGCCTCCACGTCCCGCCGGACGACGCCGACGGCGATCCCGAAGACACCCTGACCGCCCTGGAGCAGGTCGACGACCTCGTCGGGCGAGGAGCACTCGTAGACCGTGGCCCCGTCGCTCATGAGCGTCATCCGCTCCAGATCGCGGAAGCCCCGGGCGCGCAGGTGCTGCACCGCTGCCCGGATGTTCTGGAGGGCCACCCCGGTGTCGAGGAAGCGCTTGACGATCTTCAGGACGACGACGTCGTGGAAGCTGTAGAGCCGCTGGGTCCCCGACCCGTACGCGGGGCGCACGCTCGGCTCCACGAGTCCGGTGCGCGCCCAGTAGTCCAGCTGCCGATAGGTGATGCCTGCGGCCGCGCAGGCCGTGGGACCGCGGTAGCCCACCACCTCACCCGCCGGGCCGGCACTCGCGTCCGTTCCGAAGTCGCCCACACTGCCGTGAAGCGGATACGGACCCGACTCCCCGGACACGCGTCCGAGCGAGCTCCCTGCCGTACCGTCCGCGCTGCTCATCACGCCGACCCTCCGTCCTTGACCTGCCCACACGAAGGTAGGCAGTCACTCGGGGTGCGTCAACGATCGCCACACTCGGCACGCCGAGTGATAATCACCCTGAGAGTGGTTTGCCGTGTCTCTCCCCGGGGAAAGGCTACTCGAATGCTCTGACGGCACCCCGCGAACGGCCCGCGCGACGGGCCTTCACGACCGGCCCGTACGACGGCGTCGCAAGCGGCCTCCGGCCGCACGTCTCACTGACTGTTGGTCCCGAAGTCCTCCGGTGAGATCTGGTCGAGAAACTCGCGGAACTTCTCCACCTCGTCCTCCTGCTCGTCCGGAATCGCGATACCGGCGTCGTCCAGCACACCGTCGCTGCCGTAGATCGGCGTCCCGGTCCGCAGGGCCAGTGCTATCGCGTCGGACGGCCGGGCGCTCACCTCGACGCCGCTGGCGAAGACCAGTTCGGCGTAGAAGACCCCGTCACGCAGATCCGTGATGCGGACCTCGGTGAGCTCCTGGCCTACGGCCTCCAGCACGTCCTTGAACAGGTCGTGCGTCAGCGGCCGCGGAGGGGCCATCCCCTGCTGGGCGAAGGCGATCGCGGTCGCCTCACCCGGTCCGATCCAGATGGGGAGATACCGATCGCCTCCCACTTCCCGCAGGAGCACGATCGGCTGGTTGGAGGGCATTTCCACCCGGACACCCACAACGTCGAGCTCGTTCACACAGCAACCCTAGGACGTGCCCGACCGGTTTGGATAGTCGGGCCCGTCCAAGATCACGGAAGCCGGATGCCCAGAGCCGTCTGCACGAACGCCGCGTGCAGCCTCACGGAGAGCTCGGCGAGCTCCTTCGCGGTGGCCTCAGCATGCGCTCTGGTCTGCGGATTACGGTGCCGGCGCAGCGGCGCGACCAGCTGTTCGAGGAGTCCGGCCTCACGGTCGGCGGCCGCCTTGACCCCACGCAGGTGCCGGGGTTCGAGACCGAATCTCCCCAGATCCGCGACAAGTCTGGCGACCGTGACGGCCTCCGCGTCGTAGCCGCCGCCCCGCACCTCGGCGATCAGACCGTAGGACTCCCACTCGGCCAGCTCGGCCTCGGTGACCTCGGCGGCGGCGAGCAGTTCGGCCCGGCCGATGCGCGCGGCGGTGGGACGCTCCCCGTCCTGCTCCCAGGGCCCGTCAAGCAGCTCACCCCGGCGCCCGGGCGCCGGGAGACTGATCTGCTCACCCCGGGCGAGAGCGTCGAGATGCTCACGGATGACCTTCAGCGGAAGATAGTGGTCCCGCTGCATCCGCAGGATCTGAGCGAGCCGCTCCACGTCCTGCGGGCTGAACTTCCGGTACCCGGACGCCGTCCGGCGGGGCTCGACCAGCCCCTCCGCCTCCAGGAACCGGATCTTGGAGATCGTCACTTCGGGAAATTCGTCGCGCAGCTGGTTCAGCACCGTGCCGATGCTCACCAGCCGGTCGCCCGCGGTGGCGGTGCCGTTTCCGGCACCGCCCGTCGGTGTTCGCAGCATGGACCTTCCCTGAAGGCTTCTCCGAGGCGTCACACGCCTCGCTGGCTCGAATAGAAGACCAGCCGGTACTTGCCGATCTGCACCTCGTCGCCGTTGGACAGAACGACCGAGTCGATCGGCTCACGGTTGACGTACGTGCCGTTGAGGCTGCCGACATCGGCGACGGTGAAGCTGCCGTCCTGGGCCCGCCGGAACTCGACATGACGCCGGGAAACGGTGAAGTCGTCCAGGAAGATGTCGCTCTGCGGGTGACGGCCGGCCGTCGTCAGCTCTCCGTCGAGCAGGAACCGGCTGCCGGAGTTCGGCCCTCGGCGCACCACGAGGAGCGCGGCACCCAGAGGCAGGGCCTCCACGGCCGCGAGCGCCTCGGGAGACAGCGACGGAAGCTGGGTCTGGCCGGTGACCTCCGCGTCGTACGCCTCGAGCCCCGAGATGGAGATCGTCGACGTCGTCTCGGACGGACGCTCGGCGGCCACCCCGCCCCGCAGCGGCGTACCGCAGTGGGAGCAGAAACGGCTGTCGGCCGCGTTGCGGTGACCGCACCTCGTACACACCGGCATGGACGCATCCTCCTGCCGCGGCAGCCCCGCGGAGGTCTGTGTCGCGTACGGGTCGGGGGTAAACCCTCCACCCGTACTTGAGGTTGATGGTTCCCCGAAACCTATGCGTCCGGCCCCGGCGGGGTCAACAGAAGACGCGCCCTGCGCGCCCGAAATGTCACCGCCCTGACCGTCGACCTCATCGCGGAAGAGCGGGCGCTCGCCGCCCTGCTCCTCGCTCTGGTCATGGCGCGGCGCGCGGTGCCTGGCGTTGCCGCCGTCCTCGCGTGCGCTCTTGCCGAACAACTTCGCAAACAACTTCACGGGCGATTCCCCTTGACCGAAACAGACCCGCCCGTGGGGCAGGACGAACCGAGATCCATCACACCTGCCGACCCGGACACCTTCACAACGTCCGTATCCTCCGGACAGTTTCCACCACGCACCACCGTTGTGGTGCGTCGACCCCCCGCAACGTCATGCCCTTGTCGCGGGACCCCCTCGTCCCCCGTCTCACTGCGAGGACGACTGAGCGTAGTCAGGCCGCTTCGCGGGTCGCAAGGCATCGACGACGATCTTCGTCGACCGCTCCACCGTGGCCGTGGCCTGCTCCTTCTCGAGGGTCTGCACGACACCGCCGGGGATGTTGAGCGCGGGCTCGAGATCCTCCGGCTTGCCGATGACCTTGAAGACGTACGGAGCGGCCACCTTCGTTCCATCAATCCGCATGTCGTCACCGCTACCGGTGAAATAACTGTCCGCGACCACCCGCACGCCGTTGACCTGGATCGCCTCGGCACCCGCCGCCCGCAGCTCCTGAATGGCGTCGAGCAGCATGTCGGACTCGACGGCCCCGGTGGTATCGCCGACGGTCAGGGTGATTCCCGGCCCTTCGGCGGCGACCGTGCCGGCCAGGATCCCGAGCTGCCGCTCCTTCTCCTGGGTCTGCTTGCGGGCCTCCTCGGCCTGGTCCGAGCTGGACTCGAGCTCGGTCCGCTGCTTCTCCAGCCGCGCCTTCTCGTCCTCCAGGCGCTGCGTCCGGTCGTCGAGCTCGTCGAGGATCCGTACGAGGTCCTCCTGCCGCGCCCCGCGCAGCGCGCTGTTCTCGCTGGTCGAGGAGACCTGGATGGCGAGCCCCAGACCGAGGACGAACAGCAGCAGCGCGACGATGAGTTGGGCGCGGGTGACCCGCGGTGGCCACAGAGCGGCGGCGAGCCTGCGCCGCCCGCTCGGAGCGGTGCCCCCGGTTCCGGCGGCGTCAACGGGAGCACCCGGGCTCTCGCCCTCGTCAACACCCTCGCCCCGCTGGGACCCCACGGGCTCCCCGGCCTTCACCGGCTCCTGCGGACGCTGCACGCTCGAGGGCTCCGCGGGCTTCTCGAACGTCCCGGCCTTACCGACCGCCTCGGCCGTCTCAGGCTCCGCAGTCCTCTCGGGATCCACAGACCTCTCAGGGCTCTCCGGAGTCTCCGCGATCTCAGGGTTCTCGCGATTCTCGCGGTTCTCGCGGTTCTCGGGCTTCTGGGGGTTCTCAGGATTCTCAGGATTCTCAGGCATCTGAGGGTTCTCGCTCATCGGCCTCACGCCCGGAACACGTGACGCCGGATGGCGGCCGCGTTGGAGAAGATCCGGATACCGAGCACGACGACCACACCAGTCGACAGCTGCGCGCCGACACCCAGTTTGTCGCCGAGGAAGACGATCAGCGCGGCCACGACCACGTTCGAGAGGAACGAGACCACGAAGACCTTGTCGACGAAGATGCCGTCGAGCATGGCCCGCAGGCCACCGAAGACCGCGTCCAGGGCGGCGACCACGGCGATCGGGAGATAGGGCTCGACCACCGCCGGCACCTCGGGCCGGACCAACAGTCCGACCACGACTCCGACGATCAGGCCCAGTACGGCGATCACGATGTGCCCTTCCCTGTGTCGGCCGTGGCCCGGCCGGACGGCGTCGCCGCCCCGGCCCCCCTCGGCTCTGCTGTACGTACGGTCAGGCTCGGCGCGGCCGGCAGGCGGATGTCGCCCTCGGCCGAGATGCTGCTCCTGATCCCGAAGTTCTCCACCAGCGCGTGCAGATACTGCCCGTCGGCGCTGTCCTGGAACGCTGTGCTCAGCCTCTGCCCGTCCCCGATCGCGAGGACGGTGTACGGCGGCACCAGCGGCTTGTTGTCGACCAGTATGGCGTCGCCGGCGGCCCTGATCGCGGACAGCGACGTCAACCGCTGCCCGTTGATCGAGACGGCCTCGGCGCCGGACTCCCACAGGCCGTTGACCACCCGCTGCATGTCCCGGTCGCGGACCCGGCCCGTGTCGGAGAAGCCGCTGCTCTCGCGAGGCCCGCCGCCACCGGTGTCGGTGCCCTTCGCGTCGTCGACGACGAGCTTCACCCCGGGGCCGTGCACCGGGATCGCGCCCGAGAGCAGGGCGACGAGCTCGGCCTGGTCCCCGCCGTGCTGCTCCAGCGCCTGCCGCTGCCGCTGCCCGACCTCGAGCCGGATCCGCTCGACGTCGCGCTCCAGCTGATCGGCGGCCGAGGTCTCCCCCTCGATCCGGTCGATCAGGTCCTGCCGTTCCTTGGCGACCACCGGCGCCGAGATCCGCGCCTCGGCCGCGCCCACGGTCACCACGGCGGCGGCGAGCACGAGGCCCGCGGCGACACCGAGCTTGGCCCGCAGGCTACGGGGCAAGCCACCGCCCTCGGCCTCGCGCCGGGCCGTGGCCTCCGCGTAGCCGTCGTCGAGCGCGTGGTCGATCACGTTGTTCAGCAGCGACATCGACGCGTCCGGACGCGGTGGCGGTGATCCGGTGCTCCGAACGGGGGGCTGCTGCGACATGCCGCACATCGTCGCACGTCGCACGGCCTACCACCGAATGGCCCCCGCAAAGGGCCGGGAGGCACCCCCAGGGCGCCTCCCGGCCCATACAGCCCGTACCGTCAGCGACCCGCGCCGTCGACCACCTCGGCCCACTCGTCGAGCAGGGCCTGCGCGGAGGCGTCGTCGGGACCCTCCGCCCACAAGTGGGTGACGGCCTCAGCCGGGTCGGGCAGCACCATCACCCAGCGCCCGTCGGCCTCGACCACCCGCACGCCGTCGGTGGTGTCCACGGACCGGCTGCCCGCCGCCTCCACCACCCGGCGCATGACCAGCCCCTTCACGGCCCACGGGGTCGCGATGTCCTTCTTCAGGACGTGCGCCCGCGGAATCCGCGCGTCGATCTGGCTCAGCGTGAGCTGCGTCCGCGCCACGAGACCGATGAGCCGTACGAAGGCGGCCGCTCCGTCGAAGACACTGCTGAACTCGGGCACGATGAACCCGCCGCGCCCGTCACCACCGAAGATCGTCGACTCCTCACGGCCCACTCGTGTCAGGTCGTCGGGAGACGTCGTCGTCCACTCCACCTGGGTGCCGTGGTACGCGGCGACCTGCTCGGCGATCCTCGTGGTCGTCACGGGCAGCGCTACCCGCCCCGAACGCCGCTCGGCCGCCACCAGGTCCAGCAGCACCAGGAGCGCGCGGTCGTCCTCGATGATCCGCCCCCGCTCGTCGACGAGCGAGAGCCGCTCGCCCACGGGGTCGAACCGCACCCCGAACGCCGCCCGCGCCGACGCCACGATCTCCCCCAGCCGTACGAGCCCGGCCCGCCGGCTCTCCGCCGACTCGGTCGGCCGGGACTCGTCGAGCCCGGGGTTGATCGTCAGCGAATCCACCTGGAGCCGGCCGAGCAGGCTCGGCAGAACGAGCCCCGCACTGCCGTTGGAAGCGTCCACGACGACCTTGAGCCCCGCCTCCGCGATCCCGGAGGTGTCGACGTTCCGCAGCAGCGACCCGGTGTACGAGTCGAAGACGCTCGCCGGGAAGGAGAGGTCGCCGATCTCTCCCGGGAAGGCCCGCCGGTACTCCTGCCGCGCGAAGACCCGGTCGAGTTTCCGCTGCCCGGCCTGCGAGAGGTCCGCCCCTCGCTCGTCGAAGAACATGATGTCGACGGAGTCCGGCACACCGGGCGAGGTCCGCACCATGATTCCGCCGGCGCTGCCGCGCGCGGTCTGCTGCCGGGCCACGGGGAGCGGTACGTTCTCCAGGTCCCGTACGTCGATGGCGCTGGCCTGCAACGCCGAGATCACCGCCCGCTTCAGCGCCCGCGCACCACGGGAGTGGTCACGCGCCGTGGTGACGGTCGCACCCTTCTTGAGCGTCGTGGCGTAAGCCCCGGCGAGCCGTACGGCCAACTCCGGTGTGATCTCCACGTTGAGGATGCCAGAGACCCCGCGCGCCCCGAAGAGGTGCGCCTGCCCCCGGGACTCCCAGATGACCGAGGTGTTGACGAAGGCACCGGCCTCGATCGTCTTGAACGGATAGACCCGTACGTTCCCCTGCACGATCGATTCTTCGCCGACGAGGCACTCGTCCCCGATCACGGCCCCGTCCTCGATCCGGGCGGCCCGCATGATGTCGGTGTTCTTGCCGATCACACAGCCGCGCAGATTGCTCTGCTGCCCGATGTAGACGTTGTCGTGGACGACGGCCTTGTGCAGGAAGGCCCCGCTCTTGACGACCACGTTCGACCCGATGACGCTGTGCTCCCGGACCTCGGCGCCGGCCTCGACCTTGGCGTAGTCCCCGATGTAGAGCGGCCCACGAAGCACCGCGTCCGGATGGACCTCGGCGCCTTCGGCGACCCACACACCGGGCGAGATCTCGAAGCCGTCGATGTCGACCTGGACCTTGCCCTCGAGAACGTCTGCCTGGGCCTTCACATAGCTCTCGTGCGTACCGACGTCCTCCCAGTAGCCCTCGGCGACATAGCCGTAGATCGGCTTGCCCTCCTTCATGAGCTGAGGGAAGACGTCACCCGACCAGTCGACCGAGACGTCGGCCGCGACGTAGTCGAAGACCTCGGGCTCCATCACATAAATGCCCGTGTTCACCGTGTCCGAGAAGACCTGTCCCCAGGTGGGCTTCTCCAGGAAACGTTCGACCTTTCCCTCTTCGTCCACGATGGTGATCCCGAATTCCAGGGGATTCGGGACCCGAGCGAGGCAGACGGTGACGAGGGCGCCCTTCTCCTTGTGGAAGGCGATGAGATCGGTGAGATCGAAATCCGTGAGCGCGTCTCCCGAAATGACGAGGAAAGCGTCGTCCTTCAACGCCTCCTCGGCGTTCTTCACACTGCCCGCTGTACCGAGTGGCTTCTCCTCGTTCGCGTACGTGAGCTCCATCCCGAGCTCCTCGCCGTCACCGAAGTAGTTCCTGACGAGGGAGGCGAGAAACTGCACGGTGACGACGGTCTCGTTGAGACCGTGTCTCTTGAGCAGTCGTAGGACGTGCTCCATGATCGGCCGGTTCACCACCGGCAGTAGAGGCTTGGGCATGCTCGAGGTCATGGGGCGAAGTCGGGTTCCTTCGCCACCGGCCATCACGACGGCCTTCATGTCGGAAGCGTCCTCCTTGAAGAGACGACGGTCCTGCCGACTTCACCTGTCCGCTCGGTGGCCCTGGGGCGTCCTCGTTCCTGCCGGCGACGTTGCTCGGCACGGGACGGACGGGCTCAATCGGCCGCGGTATCCGCCTTCACGAGTCGACGGACCTGGACCACGTAGAGGATCCCTGCCCACCAATACAGAGTTGTACCCCATCCGGCGAAGGCCCACCCGAAAACTTCAGCGAGTGACGAAAGCCAACCGGTTCCGTCACTGAGAAGCAGCAGCGGGAACGCGTACATCAAGTTGAAAGTCGCAGCTTTCCCGAGGAAGTTCACCTGCGGCGGCGGGTAGCCGTGGCGACGGAGGATTCCCACCATGACCAGCAGCATTGCCTCACGCGCCAGGAGAGCGGCGGTCAGCCACAGCGGCAGGATCTCGCGCCAGGTGAGCCCCACGAGCGTGGACAGGATGTACAGCCGGTCGGCGGCCGGGTCAAGAAGCCGGCCGAGGTTGCTGATCTGGTTCCAGCGCCGGGCGAGCTTGCCGTCGAGATAGTCGCTGACGCCGCTGAGCATCAGGACGAGCAGCGCCCACCCGTCGCTCTTGGGCCCGCCGAACTCCGGACGGAGAATGAGCCACAGAAACAGCGGCACGCCGAGAAGACGCGCCATGCTGAGAATGTTGGGGATGGTGAGGACCCGGTCGGTCTGAACGCGAGTCTCCTGGACCTCCACCCGGGGGCCTCCTGCTGGGATGGTGCCGACGTTGCCCCCTGACCCTACCCTCAGCCACGACACGGCCGCGCACAGGGTCCCGACCGCCGGCAGAACGCAAAAATGCCTCAACCCCCGGACATGGTCCGGGGGTTGAGGCTAAAAATTGTTCGGCGGCGTCCTACTCTCCCACAGGGTCCCCCCTGCAGTACCATCGGCGCTGAAAGGCTTAGCTTCCGGGTTCGGAATGTAACCGGGCGTTTCCCTAACGCTATGACCACCGAAACTCTATGAAGATATGAACCGCCGCACCACCCAAAGGGGGGCGTGTTCGTTACTTCAGAACTAACACAGTGGACGCGAGCAACTGAGGACAAGCCCTCGGCCTATTAGTACCGGTCAGCTCCACCCATTACTGGGCTTCCACATCCG